>DASRUW010000592.1:0-7510 GCA_035655255.1 Telluria sp.
GGTGGCGAAGGAACTGGGCATCGAGGGCCGCTGGAACCTCGTTTCGCTGATCCTGTTCGTCGCCTTCATGGGCCTGGTGCGCGGGATCGACACCTTCGTGCGCCTGTTCATTCCGCAGTTCTCCATCAGCCGCCTGATCACGCGCATCTTCGGCTACCAGTTCACGGCCAAGGTGCTGATGGACCAGACCCGCCCGCTCAAGCTGCCCGACCAGCTCCTGAACCAGGTCGGCACCGTGATGCAGACCTGGCAACACGATCCCAAGGCGCCGAAGTGGATGAACGCCATCGAAGACAAGATCACCGGCCGCAAACCGCCTTCATCGAAGAAATGACCATGCAGTTGCTGTCCCGCCTCGCCGCCCTCCTCCTGTTCATTCTGTCGCCTCTGCTCGCGCAGGCGCAGGCGCTGCGGTTGGACGACAGCCTGGGGCGGGCCGATGCCTGGCCCGCAGTGAGCATGCTCGAAGAGCACGACGCCACGCTCACGGCCGAACAGGCGCTGCGGGCGTCCGGCTATCGCGCCCCCGACCTGGCCTACGCCACGCTCGGCGTGCACAAGGGGGTGGTCTGGCTGAGGATCCCGGTGGAGGTCGCGCCGGAGAGCGACGGCCGCTGGGTCCTGCACATCGACTACGCGGTACTGAACCGGGTCGATGTGTACGTGGCGCGCGGCGGCGAGGTCAAACGCGCCGCCATCCTCGGCAACCTGCAGCCGGCCAACCTCGGTTCGCTGGGCGGGCGCTCGCCGGCCACGGCGCTGCGCCTGGCCCCCGGCCCGCAGGTCATCCTGCTGCGGGTCGAGAACATCGGCTCGATGATCCTGCCGGTGCGCCTGTCCAAGCCCGCCGCCTACCACGCCGCGGACCTGGACGAACAGATGCTGCAGGGGATGCTGATCGGCCTGTCCCTGTGCCTGCTGCTGTACAGCCTGGGCCAGTGGGCCAACCTGCGCGAGCCGCTGTTCGCCAAGTACGCCCTCCTGATCGCGGGCACGACCCTGTTCTCGGTGGAGTTCTTCGGCCTCGGCACCCAGTACCTGTGGAAGGACAGTGTCTGGATGACCTACCATGCGGGCGGCCTGTTCGCGCTGATGGCTTCCTGCGGCGCCTACCTGTTCGTCGAACAGGCGCTGGCCCGTCCAGGGGTGGACCGCACCTTCAGCCGCCTGATGAAAACCGGCGCCGTGCTGACGGTGCTCAGCGCCCTGGCCTACTGCATCGACGCGATCAGCGTTGAGGTCCTGGTCGCCATCGTCAGCACGCTGGGCCTGCTGCCCATGCTGCTCGGCCTGCCCGGCGCCTTCCTGCGCGCGCGCCGGGGCGACCCGGTGGGCATCTACTTCCTGATCGGCTGGGCGGTCAGCTTCCTGTCCTCGGTGGTGCTGTCGCAGGTCATCAGCGGCAAGGTTCCGGCCAACTTCTGGACCATGCACGCCCTCCAGTTCGGCAACACCTTCGACATGCTGGTCTTCATGCGCATCCTGGGCCTGCGCACCAAGGCCATGCAGAGCGCCATGCTGCGCGCCGAGGCGGCAACCCGCATGAAATCGGACTTCCTGGCCAACATGAGCCACGAGATCCGCACCCCGATGAACGCGATTATCGGCATGAGCCGCCTGGCCCTTATGGCCGAACCCAATCCCAAGCAGCGCAACTACCTGAACAAGATCCTCGGCGCGGGCGAGCACCTGCTGGGCATCATCAACGACATTCTCGACTTTTCCAAGATCGAAGCGGGCAAGATGACGGTCGAAAAAGTGCCCTTCGACCTGGACGAGATGCTGGAACATCTCTCCAGCCTGGCCGCCACCAAGCTCGAATCGAAGCGCGTCGAACTCGTGTTCCGGGTCGGACGCGGCGTGCCGCCCCATCTCGTGGGCGACCCGCTGCGCCTGGGCCAGGTGCTGATCAACCTGACCAACAACGCCGTCAAGTTCACCGAGGAAGGCGAGATCGTGGTCGCGGCGGACGTGGCCGAGCGCCGGCCGGACGGCCTCACCCTGCGCTTCTCGGTAAGCGACACCGGCATCGGCATGGATACGGAGCAGATGGCGCGCCTGTTCCAGTCCTTCAGCCAGGCGGACGGCTCGGTCACCCGCAAGTACGGCGGCACGGGCCTCGGCCTGTCGATCTCCAAGCAGCTGGTGGAGCTCATGGGCGGGACCATCCAGGTGATCAGCACCCCGGGCGTGGGCAGCAACTTCAGCTTCACGGTCGAACTGGGCTACGGCGACCCGGACAACGCACCGGTGACCGCGCCCCTGGCCGCGCTACACGAGGTGCGGGTGCTGGTGGTCGACGACAGCGCCACCGCGCGCGACGCGCTGGTCGAGATGCTGACCTCCTTCGGCATCAACGCGCAGACGGCGGCGTCGGGCGAGGAATGCCTGGAGCGACTGGCACGCGCCGCCCAGGCAGGCGAACCATTCCAGGTGGTCCTGATGGACTACATGATGCCGGGACTGGACGGGGTGGAGACCATCCGCCGCATCCAGGCCGACACGTCGCTCAAGGCGCCGCCCGCGATCCTGATGGTCAGCGCCTTCTCGCGCGAAGCGGTGCGCCAGCAGGAAGGCCCACTCGAGCTGGATGCCTTCCTGTCCAAGCCGGTCGGACCGACCCTGCTCTATCACAGCCTGCTGCAGGTCCTGCGCCCCGACCTGGCCGGCCGCCCGGACCTGACGCCGCCGGGCCAGCGCGTGCGCGACCTTTCGCGCCTGGACGGCGCCCGCATCCTGCTGGTCGAAGACAACGCCAACAATCGCGAAGTGGCGCTCGACTTCCTGGCCGCCGCCCGCATGCGGGTCGACGTGGCGGTGCATGGCGGCGAGGCCGTGCGCATGGTGCGCGAGGGCGACTACGACCTGGTGCTGATGGATATCCAGATGCAGGAGATGGACGGCCTGACCGCCACCCGCCAGATCCGGTCCGACCAGCGCTTCCGCCACCTGCCGATCGTGGCGATGACCGCGCACGCGATGGCCGGCGACCGCGAACGGAGCCTGGCGGCCGGCATGAACGACCACGTGACCAAGCCGATCGATCCGGACGCCCTGTTCCGGGCCCTGCTCAAATGGATCGATCCGGCCCGCCTGGCCGGCCGCGAGCTGCCCCCGCCCGCCGGCCCGGACGCCCAGGCCGAAGAGGCGGCCGGCGCCCTCGTCCTGCCGCCGATCGCCGGCGTCGATTGGGACGCGGCACTGGCGAACGTGAACTACCAGCGCGTCCGCCTGCACAAGCGCATCCGCAGCTTCAAGGAGGAATACGCCAACGCCCCGCGCTTCATCCTGGAGGCCGCCGCCAACGGCCAGCACGGCGCCCTGCAGGGATTGGCGCACAACCTGAAGTCGAGCGCGGCCTACCTGGGCGCTGCCGGCCTGTCGCAACTGGCGGCGACGATCGAGCATGAGCTGCGCTCCGGCCATCATGAACGCGTCGCGCCGCTGGCGTCCGACCTGAGCGCCGGCGTGGCGGCGCTGCTCGCGGGACTGGCCCCGGCCGGCTCCCCGCGCGCCACGGCCACCGCCTACGATCCGGAACAGGCGGCGCGCCTGCTGCGCGAGCTCGACGCCCACCTGCGCGCCGACGACGCCCGCGCCGAAGACACGCTCGATGCGCTCGAAGCCATCCTGCCCGGCGCCGAGCACGAGATCCATCTCGCCGCAATTCGCCATGCCGTGGACGAGATCGAATATCATGGCGGTATGGCGCCTTTGGCCGGACTGGCGCGCGCACTGGGGATCACACTGGAAGAAAACGCATGACTTTGGTCGAACCGCAGAAGGTACTGGTGGCAGACGACGACGCCATCAACCGCCAGGTGCTCGGGGAGCTGCTCAAGCCCGAGTACACGGTGCTGCTGGCCAAAAACGGAGAACAGGCGCTCGAACGCGCCCAGAAGCATGCGCCCGACCTGATCCTGCTCGACGTGCTGATGCCGGACATGGACGGCTACGAGGTCCTGCGCCGGCTGCGCGAGGATCCGGCGACCGCGCAGATCACAGTAATCTTCATTTCCGGGCTGGGTCGGCCCGAGGACGAGGCCAACGGCCTGAAGCTCGGCGCCGCCGACTACATCGCCAAGCCGTTCAACACCACCGTGGTGATGGCGCGCGTGGCCCTGCACCTGCAGATGGTGCGCCAGCGCCGCATGCTGGAAAAACTGGCCCATGTGGACGCCCTGACCGAGCTGGCCAACCGCCGCCGCTTCGACGAAATCTACGAGTCCGAATGGCGGCGCGCGCGCCGCAATGGCGATCCGCTGTCCCTGGTCATGCTCGACATCGACTGTTTCAAACAATACAACGACCATTACGGGCACCCGGCGGGCGACCGCGCCCTGCGCGCCGTGGCGCGCGCCGCCGCCAGCTGCCTGCGCCGACCGGCCGACCTGGCGGCGCGCTACGGCGGCGAGGAATTCGTGCTCCTGATTCCCGAAGCGGACGCTGCGCACGGCCGCAGCGTGGCCGAGGCCATCCGCAGCACCGTCGAACAGCTGGACATCGCGCACGCCGCCTCCAGCGTGGCGCCGCACCTGACCGTCAGCATGGGCGGAGCCACCCTCAGCCCGCAGAGCAGCGAAAGCGCGGAGGAGTTGTTCAACGCCGTCGACCAGCACACCTACCAGGCCAAGCAGGCTGGCCGCAACTGCGTCGTGTGGCGGCATGGCTGAAGCGCAGGACGTGCTCGATCTCGGCGCCGCGATCCGCAATTTCGGCGGCAAACAGGAAGGCATGCGCCGCGCCGCGCGCGCCTTCGTCGATTCCTACGGCATGCTGCCTGCGCGCTGCGCCGTCCTGGCCGCGGCGGGCGACACCGCCGAACTGGGACGGCTCGCCCATATGATCAAGGGCGCGGGCAAGCTGCTCGGCGCGCACATGCTGAGCGCCGCCGCGGGCGAACTGGAAGACGCGGAACGCGATGGTCTGCCGGCCGCCGTGCTGGCGCTGGCGCCGCTGTTCGTCAGCGAACTGGAACAGGCCCTGGACGCGATGCGCCTGCTGCGTCCTGAGGCCCCGCCGGTGCGCGCCCCGGCGGATCTTGCCACCGCCCTGCGCCTGGCCGAACGCCTGCGTCCCCTGCTCGAGGCGGGCGACTACGCTGCGCGCGAGGTGCTGGACCAGCTTGACGCCGCGCTGGCCGGCAGCCCCTACGCGCACCAGGCGGCCGCCATCGGCCGCCAGTTCGACGAGCTCGAAACCGAACATGCCGCCGCCCTGGCCGGCATCCTCATCGCCTCCCTGCGCAGCGCATAAAAAAAACCGGCTCCGCGGAGCCGGTTGTTTGCATGGGGGCTGCCCCTGGACTCGACCTTAGGCCGCCTGGTGCAGCACCGCGCGCCGGCGGGCGTAGCCGAAGTAGATGAACAGGCCGATCACGAGCCAGATCAGGAAGGCGATCCAGGTGGTGGTCGACAGGAAGGCCATCAGAGACACGCAGAACACCACGGCCAGGGCCGGGATCACGGGCACGCCCGGGCAGCGGAACGCGCGCGGCAGGTCCGGACGGCGCTTGCGCAGCACCACCACGGCCACCGACACCAGGCAGAACGCGGCCAGGGTGCCGATGTTGATCAGCTCGGCCAGCACGTCCAGCGGCAGCAGCGCGCCGATCAGGCCGAACACCATGCCGACGATCCAGGTGCACAGGAACGGGGTGCCGAAGCGCGGGTGGATATTGGACAGGCGCTTGGGCAGCAGGCCGTCGCGCGACATGGCGAAGATGATGCGGGTCTGCCCATACGACATCACCAGGATCACGGTGGTCATGCCCAGGATCGCGCCCAGCGACACGAAGCCGGCGAACCAGTCTTCCTTGGCCACTTGCAGCGCCAGGGCGACCGGGTGGTCGAGCGCGGTGGCAAACTGCTGGTAAGGCACGATGCCGGTCATGATGGCCGACACGACGACGTACAGGATGGTGCAGATGGTCAGCGAACCGATGATGCCGATCGGCAGATCGCGCGCCGGATTCTTGACTTCCTCGGCGGCCGACGTCACGGCGTCGAAGCCGATGAAGGCGAAGAACACGATCGCGCCCGCGCCCATCACGCCGGACATCCCGAACGGCATGAACGGATGCCAGTTGGCGGTATTGACGTGCCCCACGCCGGTGGCGATGAACAGCAGGACCACGGCGACCTTGATCACCACCATGATGCCGTTCACGCGTGCCGACTCGCGCACGCCCCAGCTCAGCATGGCCGTGATGAAGAACATGATCACGAAGGCAGGCAGGTTGAAATAGGTGGTCACGCCCGGCACGGTGCCCGGGGCCGCCGAGAAGGCAGCCGGGACATGGAGCCCGAATCCTCCGATCAAATGCTGGAAGTAGCCGGACCAGCCCACCGACACGGCCGACGTGGCCAGGCCGTACTCGAGCATCAGGTCCCAGCCGATCATCCAGGCGACCAGTTCGCCCAGGGTCGCATAACTATATGTATAGATCGAACCGGCGACGGGCACGCTGGAAGCGAATTCGGCGTAGCACATGGCGGCGAAACCGCAGGCGAAGGCCGCGACCACGAAGGCCAGCGGCAGGGCCGGACCGGCTTTCAGGGCGCCGGTGCCGGTCAGGACGAAGATGCCGGTGCCGATGATCGCACCGATGCCCATCAGGATCAGGTCCATCGGGCCCAGCACTTTCTTGAGCCCGCCGGTAGCGCGGCTTTGCTCGACCATCTGGTCGAGATTTTTCGTTCTGAACAAGCTCACTGCAGTCTCCAGTCTATTTACCGCGCGGCCTGGAAAATCGGCCACGTCAAAAAAGCTCGCATTGTAGATCGAATAGCGCGGCAGGGGGAAAAATGTTGCAAACACGTCGTTACAGCATATGTTGCCCCACGGAACTATCCTGGATCAAGTCATCCCGCTGGTCGGGTCCATGCTGCAGCGCGCCGACAGCGCGTCGCAAGACGATGCCGTCGGCTACCTGTTCGAGCGCGTGATGCCGCAGGCGAACCGGCTGGACGACCTCATCGCCGCCTTGGAACGCGAGAAACAGGCCAAGACGCGCCTCAGCCTGGACGGCTTCAAGGACTGCTACGAGGCCGGGCGGCGCCAGATGTTCCTGTTCGCCGCCCTCATCGCCAGCATCGGCGCGGCCTGCGTCCTGGTGTTCGGACGCAGCCTGCGGCCCGTCGCGCGCTAGCCCGGCTGCGCTTCCGCGCTGGCCGGCGGCGCCGCTTCGACGGCGCGCCGGAAGAAGTACAGCGTGACGAAGATGATCGCCATCGGCACCAGCGTCAGGTAGAACGCGAAGTGGCCGCTGACATGGCCGAACACGAAACCCGTGATCAGCGAGCCGGTGGTGCCGCCCAGGGCCGAGAAGATCACCAGCAGCCCGGTCATGGCCGAATGCTGGTGCTTGGGCAGGGAACTTAACATCACCGAGTTGATGCCCGGGTAGATCGGCGCCATGAAGAGGCCAATCAGGGGGAACAGCAGCGCCGCCGCCGGCGCCCTCGACCAGCTCATGTCCGGATCGTGGGTCACCCCGGCCGCCAGCGGC
>DASRUW010000593.1:0-3639 GCA_035655255.1 Telluria sp.
GCAGCGGCGTGCCGGCGCGCAGCGACAGCACGATGTCGTCCGGGTCGCCCAGGGTCCAGCGGCGCAGGATCTCGAAGCTCATCCAGTCGAGCTGGAAGAACTGGTTGCGCACCGTGTCTTCCAGCACGTGGCCAGGCTCGCCGCTGGCGAGGGTGGCGCATTCGTGCAGGGACAATTCTTCCCGCAGCGCGGGCAGCGTCAGCGCGCTCACCATCCCACCAATTGGCGCAGTGCGGCCAGGGGCCGGCGCAGCGCCCAGTACACCAGCGGCACCCGGCCGCCGGAGAGTTTGACGGTGCCCTTCAGGCCGGGCCGGTACCCGGTCTTGCCGTCCAGCGTGGCGCGCACGCGGAAGGCGTAGCCGCCGTCCGGGCGCGGCACCGCCTCATACGCCACGTAGCGGATGTGCGCGGCCACCGGATCGAGCGGGCTGCTGGCGAGGTACAGGCGGGCCGGGGCGCCCTGCTCGAAGGGAATGGCGTCGGCCACGCCCAGCCAGGCTTCGACCTCGACCTCGCCCAAGGTGGCGATGCGCATCACGCGCTCACCCACGGCGACCGGACGGCCCACCCATTCGCTCGGATCGTCGAACAAGGCCATGCCGGCGCGCGGCGCGAGCACGCGCGCGCGTTCGGCCTGGCCGCGCAGGAAGTCGGATTCCGCGCGGCGCTCCTCGATCCGGCCCTGCAGGGCAGCCAGGGCGGACTTGTTCTTGTTGTCCATGAGGGTCTGCTGCACGGCCTGGCGGTATTCCGCTTCCGCCGTGGCCAGCGCCTGGGCGGCCACCGCGGCCTTGCCCTGCAATTCGGCCTGGTCGTATTCAAACAGCGGGTCGCCCTGCTTGACCGTCTGGTTGGGCGCGACGAAGAAGCGGTCGATCACGCCTTCCAGCGGCGAGCGCACGGAAGCGGGATCGAGGGGTACCAGTTCGCCCGGTGCGAGCACCGTCAGGCGCACCGGGAACAGCAGCACCGCGCACACAGCCAGCGCCGCCTGGATGCGGCGGCGGCGGTACCACGGCCCATCGCTGCGCCCTCCTCCCACCAGGCGCTTGAAGGTGCGCCGCAACGCGGCGCCCAGCTCGCCGCCGCTGCGACTCTGGGCGCGGTAGGCGTGCGCCAGGATGTCGCGCCACTCCGCCAGCAGCGGCGCCTCGTGCGCCATCCAGGGCAGATCGCGCGCCAGCAGCAGGCCGCCGCGCACGCCGCCCGGCGTGCCGTCGTCCCAGTGCAGGGGCAGCCACCAGGCATGCTCCGGCAGCCATTCGTCCCACTGCTGCGCCAATTCGTCCGGCAGCCGTCCGCGGACGATTTCGCCTTCAGCCTGCAGGTGGCGGCACAGCTGGTCCAGCCACTGCACATAGGGCGCGTTGGCTTCCACCTGCACCACGCCGGACAGCGTGCGTACGCCGCCCTCGGCAAACCAGAGCGCGGCCTGGCGGTACGGCGCCAGCGCGTGGGTCGAGTTGGCCGCGACGAAATCGAGCTCGGTGCGGTCCTCGGCCTGCCGCGCGAGGCGGGACAGCTCCAGCAAAGTCTCGCCCGGCGTCGAACCCGGCGGCGGCATTCCATCCATTTACGGCGACTCCAGTGTTCAGGCCCGCGGCGCCGGCGGCGCCTGGCGCGCCGGCGCGCGCGCCGCCATCCGCAATTGTTCGCTCAACCCGCGCTTGCCGCCTTCGCCCAGCATGGCGGACTTGCCCTTGCCGAGGTTGATGCGGAAGATGGCGGTCGCTTCACGGCCTTCCATGTCGCGCGCGGTGATCTTGACCCGCAGCTCGCCGGTCGCACCCTTGGGCACTTCGCCCTTGAAGGTGCCGGTTTGCGCGTCGAACTGGATCCAGCTCGGAAGCGGACGGCCGTCCTGCTGCGAGACAGCGAGACGCACGACCTCTTTCGGCTGGGTGTGGGCGAAGGCATCCGCCGGCACGATCAGCGCAAGGCGCGTGCCGGTCTCCACATACTGATCGGGCATGCCCTTGAACAGCACCAGCGCCGGCTCGTCGGCCTTCGCGACCACGGTGCGGAAACCGGACGAGGAGGTGTAAACGTCCGACAGCTCCGCGGCGCGCGTGACCTGCAGCTCGGTGATCGCATCGGACTGAGTCGGCACGCGTCCGACGCCATCGCCGCGGCCCGGCGTCACTACACCGCCCGGCACGACGGTCGTGACGGTGCTGTCCGGTCGCGCGGCGTCGGTCGCCGGAACGACCGTGACCGGCACGAACGGTGCGGGAGTGACCACGGCGGCCGCCGGAACCGCAGGCGTGGCCGGCGTCGCGGTGCCGGGGCCCGCAGGCGTCGACACGGCCGGCGCGGCCGGATTTGCGCTGGTGCCGGTATCGGCCGGCGCCGTCGGTGTGGTCGGCGTCTGCGTCGGCGTGTCGGACGGCGGCGTCGGCGTTTCGTTGGCCGGGAGGTCGATCGTCAGCTCGCCGGTGGTGACGTCATGCGCGCTGTTGCCCGCGGCGTCGGTCACCACGGCGGCCACGTCATAGCTCTGGCCCTGCGTGAGCGGGGCCGCGCCACCCAGGTCCACCGACCAGGCGCCGCCCGTGACCGCAGGCGTGTAAGTCACGCCGTTGATCGTCACTTTCAACAGCTCGCCCTCGCCCACGACCGCGGTGCCGCTCACGACCGGGTTGGCGCTGGTCGTGCGCAGCGTGTTCACCGTCGGCGCGGCCGGCGGCGTGGCGTCGAGGATCACGGCCTGGCTGGCGCCCGGTCCGTGCTCGGAGGTCTGGGTGTTCACGACGCGCGCGGAAATGGTCCAGCCGCTGGCATGCGATCCGCTGTCGGTCGCGCTCCAGGTCGTGCCGGAGACGCTGGCGTTCACCCAGGTGGCGCCGCCGTCGAAGGACACCTGCACCGCTTCGTCGGAATTGAGCGCGGCGCCGATGCCGCCGCTGACGGTGCGGCCGCCGCTGCCGTCGGAAGTGATGAAATCGGAGGCCGAAGCGCCGGTGTCCTTCGTCATTGCGTCGATGGTCACGGCGGTCGTGACCTGGCGCGCCACGGTGAGTTCGCCCGTGGTCGCATCGCTCGTGCGGTGGCCCAGCGCGTCCGCGACCGTGGCGGCGACGTCATAGACCGTCCCTGCCGCCAGGTCCGACCTGGTGCCGGACGCCGGGACCGCGGTCGCCAGATCCAGGCTCCAGCGCCCGCCTTCCGGCGTCACGGTATAGGTCGCGCCGTTAACGGTGATGGTCAGGGTCTCGCCCGGTTCGAGCGTGGCCGTGCCGCCAATGACCGGGTGTGTGCTCGTCGTCGTCAGGCGATCGACGGTGGGAGCCTGCGGCGCGCTGTTATCCAGCACGTAGCCTTCGTCGCTGCCCGTCGGCTTCGTCACCGTCAGCTTGTTTCCGGCGCCGTCGGCGACGGAGCCGCCCTGCACGCCCAGATGCACCGCGCCATTGTAGCCAGCCAGGTCGCCACCGGACACGTTCACCTCGTAGGTCGACGCATCCACCTGGACCACGCCGCTCACCTTGGCGGTCGTACCGGCCACGGTGAAGGTCGACGCGTCGACGTTGCGCACGGCCTCGGTGAAGCTGACCCGGAAGCTGAGCGCATCGGCGTCGGTCAGCTCGGTGGACGGCGCGAGCCGCTCGATCGCGGCCACCTGCGGCGCGACCGTGTC
>DASRUW010000594.1:0-4394 GCA_035655255.1 Telluria sp.
GGCTCCATCCGGGCCGACGATGGCCGCGGACGACATACGACCACGGCGCGCTCGCTGCACTTGTGTCCCGACGGCGCGTGCATCATCGACACGCCTGGGTTACGGGCCTGGCAGCCGGACGCCGATGAGGACGCGATAACGGCGGCGTTCACGGACATCGATGAACTGGCCAGCCACTGCCGCTTCCCCGACTGTCGGCACGACACCGAGCCTGGTTGCGCGGTGCGCGGCGTGATCGATCCCGACCGTTTGCTGAATTACCGCAAGCTGCTGCGCGAAGCGCGGCGCTCCGTGCAGACGCCTCTGGAGCGACAGCAGGAACTCGCCAGGTGGAAGGTCTTGACGCGCGCTGCCGCCGCACGCAACCGCGACAAGCGCCGCTGAAAAAAACGGCAGCCGAAGCTGCCGTTCTTGTTTGCGCCGTGACGCGGATTACTCGCCGTCGCCGTGCGGGATCTCCTCGGAAGGAGCCGCCTCGGTCGCCATCGAGGCACGCTCTGCATCCAGCAGGGCCTTGCGCTCTTCGGCTTCCCAGACTTCCTTCTCGCGGCGGGCGCGGTGGAACGCGAGACCCGTGCCGCCCGGGATCAGGCGGCCGACGATCACGTTTTCCTTCAGGCCGCGCAGGCCGTCGCGCTTGCCCATGATGGCAGCTTCGGTCAGCACGCGGGTGGTCTCCTGGAACGACGCGGCGGAGATGAACGAGTCGGTCGACAGCGATGCTTTCGTAATACCCAGCAGCACGTTCTCGTAGGTCGCCGGCAGCTTCTGCTCGGCGAGCATGCGGTCGTTCGCTTCCATCAGCTCCGAACGCTCGACCTGCTCGCCGACGATGTAGTCGGTGTCGCCGGCGTTGGTGATCTGGACGCGGCGCAGCATCTGGCGCACGATCACCTCGATGTGCTTGTCGTTGATCTTCACACCCTGCAGACGGTACACGTCCTGCACTTCGTCCACGATGTAGCGGGCCAGCGCTTCGATACCCAAGAGGCGCAGGATGTCCTGCGGATCGGCCGGGCCGTCCACGATCATCTCGCCCTTGTTCACCACCTGGCCGTCGTGCACCAGCACCTGCTTGTCCTTGGTGATCAGGAACTCGTGCTTGTTGCCGTCCATGTCGGTGATTTCCAGGCGCTGCTTGCCCTTGGTCTCCTTGCCGAAAGCCACCGTACCGGTGACTTCCGCCAGCATGCCGGCATCCTTCGGCGAGCGGGCTTCGAACAGCTCGGCCACGCGCGGCAGACCGCCGGTAATGTCGCGGGTCTTCTGCGATTCCGTCGGGATACGTGCGAGCACCTCACCGACCGACACCTGCTGGCCGTCCTTCACCATGATCAGCGCGCCGACCTGGAAGCCGATGGTCACGCTGTGCTCGGTGCCGGCGATCTTCACTTCCTCGCCGTTCTCGTTCAGCAGCTTGACCTGCGGACGCACGGTCTTGCCCACCGAACCGCGGCGCTTGGCGTCGATCGCGACCAGGGTCGACAGACCGGTCACCTCGTCCACCTGACGGGCCACGGTCACGCCTTCCTCGACGTTCTCGAACTTGATCGTACCGGCGTACTCGGTGATGATCGGACGGGTCAGCGGATCCCAGGTCGCCAGCGGCGTGCCGGCCTTGACGGCCATGCCGTCCTTGACCATCAGGGTCGCGCCGTACGGCACCTTGTGGCGCTCGCGCTCGCGGCCGTGGTCGTCCGTGATCAGGACTTCGCCGGAACGGGAAATCACGATCTGGGCGCCCTTGCCGTTGGTGACGTAGCGCATCGCCGCGGTGAAGCGGATGGTGCCGTTCGACTTGGCTTCCACCGAGGAGGCCACCGCTGCGCGCGATGCCGCACCACCGATGTGGAAGGTACGCATCGTCAGCTGGGTACCCGGTTCGCCGATCGACTGCGCGGCGACCACGCCGACCGCTTCGCCGGCGTTGACCAGCAGGCCACGGCCCAGGTCGCGGCCGTAGCACTTGGCGCACAGGCCGTAGCGGGTTTCGCAGTTGAGCGGGGTGCGGACCTTGACTTCGTCGATGCCCAGGCGCTCGATCTCTTCGACCATGTCCTCGTCCAGCAGGGTACCCGCTTCGTACAGGGTCTCCTGGGTTTCCGGATTGACGATGTCGGTGCCGGCCACGCGGCCGAGGATACGGTCGCGCAGGGCTTCGATGACTTCACCGCCCTCGACCATCGCCTTCATCTGGGTGCCGTTGTTGGTGCCGCAATCGTCCTCGGTCACCACCAGGTCCTGGGTCACGTCGACCAAGCGGCGGGTCAGGTAACCCGAGTTCGCGGTCTTCAGTGCCGTGTCGGCCAGACCCTTACGCGCGCCGTGCGTCGAGATGAAGTACTGCAGCACGTTCAGGCCTTCGCGGAAGTTCGCGGTAATCGGCGTTTCGATGATCGAGCCGTCCGGCTTGGCCATCAGGCCGCGCATGCCGGCCAGCTGGCGGATCTGGGCGGCGGAACCGCGGGCGCCCGAGTCGGCCATCATGTAAATGGCGTTGAACGATTCCTGCACGCCCTTGCTGCCGTCGCGCTTGACCACGTCTTCGACCTTGAGCTGGTCCATCATGGCCTTGCCCACTTCGTCCGAGGTCTTGCCCCAGATGTCGACCACCTTGTTGTAGCGCTCGCCGGCGGTGACCAGACCCGAGGCGTACTGCTGCTCGATCTGCTTCACTTCCGACTCGGCCTTGGCGATCAGGGTGACCTTCTGCGGCGGCACCAGCATGTCGTCCACGGCGATCGAGATGCCGGCGCGGGTCGCCAGGCGGAAGCCCGACTGCATCAGCTTGTCGGCGAACACGACGGTCGCGCGCAGGCCGCACTTGCGGAACGAGGTGTTGATCAGGCGCGAGATTTCCTTCTTCTTCAGCGCGCGGTTCAGCACCGAGAACGGCAGGCCCTTCGGCAGGATCTCGGACAGGATGGCGCGGCCGATGGTGGTCTCGTAGCGGGTGACGGTGCGCTCGAATTCGCCCGTCTCCGGGTTGCGCGGCCACTCGACGATACGGACCGTGATCCGGGTGGTCAGCTCGACTTCCTTGTTGTCGTAGGCGCGGATGACTTCCGACACGTCCGGGAACAGCATGCCTTCGTTCTTGGCGTTGATCGCCTCGCGGGTCGCGTAGTACAGACCCAGCACGATGTCCTGGGACGGCACGATCGACGGCTCGCCGTTGGACGGGAACAGGATGTTGTTCGAGGCCAGCATCAGGGTGCGGGCTTCCATCTGCGCTTCCAGCGACAGCGGGACGTGAACAGCCATCTGGTCACCGTCGAAGTCGGCGTTGAACGCCGCGCAGACCAGCGGGTGCAGCTGGATGGCCTTGCCTTCGATCAGGACCGGCTCGAACGCCTGGATACCGAGGCGGTGCAGGGTCGGCGCACGGTTCAGCATCACCGGGTGCTCTTTGATAACATCTTCCAGGATGTCCCAGACCACCGGCTCCTGCGTCTCGACCAGCTTCTTGGCGGCCTTGATGGTGGTCGCCAGGCCCATGAGTTCGAGCTTGTTGAAGATGAAGGGCTTGAACAGTTCCAGCGCCATCAGCTTCGGCAGGCCGCACTGGTGCAGCTTGAGCGTCGGGCCCACGGTGATGACCGAACGGCCCGAGTAGTCGACGCGCTTGCCCAGCAGGTTCTGACGGAAGCGGCCGCTCTTGCCCTTGATCATGTCGGCCAGCGACTTCAGGGCGCGCTTGTTCGCGCCCGTCATCGCCTTGCCGCGGCGGCCGTTGTCCAGCAGGCTGTCCACGGCTTCCTGCAGCATGCGCTTTTCGTTGCGCGCGATGATCTCGGGAGCCTTGAGCTCGAGCAGACGGCGCAGGCGGCTGTTGCGGTTGATGACGCGGCGGTACAGGTCGTTAAGGTCGGAGGTCGCGAAGCGGCCGCCATCCAGCGGCACCAGCGGACGCAGGTCCGGCGGCAGCACGGGCAGCACGTCCAGGATCATCCACTCGGGCTTGATGCCGGACTTCTTGAACGCCTCCAGCACCTTCAGGCGCTTGGCGTTCTTCTTGACCTTGACCTCGGAGCCGGTCAGGTCGCCGCGCAGCTTCTCGATCTCGATGTCGATGTCGATGGCTTCGAGCAGGTCCTTGATGCCCTCGGCGCCCATCTTGGCGACGAACTCGTCACCGTATTCCTTGCGCTTGGCCTCGTAGTCGTCCTCGGACATGATGCTGAACTTCTTCAGCGGGGTCATGCCCGGGTCGGTGACCACGTAGGCTTCGAAGTACAGCACGCGCTCGATGTCGCGCAGCGTCATGTCCAGCACCAGGCCCAGCCGCGACGGCAGGGACTTCAGGAACCAGATGTGCGCGCACGGCGCGGCCAGGTCGATGTGACCCATGCGGTCACGGCGAACCTTGGTCTGCGTCACTTCGACGCCGCACT
>DASRUW010000595.1:0-15980 GCA_035655255.1 Telluria sp.
CAGGTTGATGATGGTATGACTGACTTCCATGCTTTTCTCCGTATCGTTATTTGCGCAGCGCTTCGCCGTCGGCGCAGACCAGCGTGGCTTTCAGGATTTCATCTTCGCGGTCGATCGACAGTTTGTCTTCCTTGTCGATGATCAGCTTGAGGAAGTCCAGCACGTTGCGCGCGTAGAGCGCGGAGGCGTCGGCCGCCATCAGGGTGGCGAGGTTCGGCTCGCCGATGATATGCACGCCGTGCTTGACCACGGTCTTGCCCAATTCCGACAGCGGGCAGTTGCCGCCCTGTTCGACGGCCAGGTCCACGATCACGGAACCCGGCTTCATGGCCTTGACGGTGTCCTCGGAGATCAGCACCGGCGCCTTGCGGCCCGGGATCAGGGCGGTGGTGATGATGATGTCGGCCAGCTTGGCGCGTTCGTGCACCAGCTCCGCCTGACGCCGCATCCAGTCCGCCGGCATCGGGCGCGCGTAGCCGCCCACGCCCTTGGCGATCTCGCGCTCCTCGTCCGTGAGGTAGGGCACGTCGATGAATTTGGCGCCGAGCGATTCGACCTGCTCCTTGACCGGCGGGCGCACGTCGGACGCCTCGATCACGGCGCCCAGGCGCTTGGCGGTCGCGATCGCCTGCAGGCCGGCCACGCCCACGCCCATGATCAGCACGCGCGCCGCTTTCACGGTGCCGGCGGCCGTCATCAGCATCGGCATGAAGCGCTGGTAGGTATTGGCGGCGACGAGCACGGCCTTGTAGCCCGCGATGTTGGCCTGGGACGACAGCACGTCCATCGACTGCGCGCGCGTGATGCGCGGCACGGCTTCCAGCGCAAAGCCCGACAGGCCCGCCTGGGCCATCGCGGCGATGTTGTCGGCGTCGAAGGGATTGAGCATGCCGATCAGGACCGTCCCCTTTTGCATCTGGGCGCGCTCGGCGTCGTCCGGGGCGCGCACCTTGAGCACGACGTCGCAGCCGAAGGCGTCGGCCGCGCTGCCGATGGTGGCGCCGGCGGCGGCATAAGCCTCGTCGGTCACAGATGCCCTGAGGCCCGCGCCGGCCTGCACCACGAGCTGGTGCTTGGCCGCGAGCTTCTTGACGGTTTCGGGGGTTGCAGCTACTCGGGTCTCACCCGGCCTGGTTTCGGCCGGTACGCCAATTCTCATAACGCCTCCGCAAGATGATCACATCTGTACGATCTTACACGCAAATGCATATCTGCAAACTGACCCGGGCCGGTTTAGACGTTTCTCTCGGTGGTCAAAACGGTTTACGGAAAACTCTAGCATAAGACGCAACATTTCAGACCCGCCGGCCGCCCCCCCATGAGCACGCCCATGCGTCCCACGGTAGAATGTCGGGTCGTCTCAGAAAGGATAGGCATGCCGCACGTTTGGAAACCCTCCGTCACCGTCGCCGCCGTGATCGAACGGGATGGCCGCTTTCTCCTGATCGAGGAAGAGACCAGCGACGGCGTGCGCCTGAACCAGCCGGCCGGCCACCTCGACCCGTTCGAGTCGCTGCCGCAGGCGGTGGCGCGCGAGGTCATGGAGGAGACGGCGCACGAGTTCACGCCGACCGCGCTGGTCGGCATGTACATGTCGACCTACCGCTCCGCGCGCCGCAACGAGGACGTGACCTACCTGCGCTTCGCCTTCTGCGGCGAGGTCGGCGCCTGCCACGACCGGCCGCTGGACCACGGCATCATCCGCACCTTGTGGCTGACGCGCGAGGAAATCGCGGCCTGCCAGGAACGGCACCGCAGCCCGCTGCTGCTGCAATGTATCGACGACTACCTGAAAGGGCAGCGCGCGCCGCTGGAACTGGTGCACACACACGCCTCCGTGTTCGCGGCCGGCGCTTGAGGATTTGAAGGACATGGCAAAGAAAAAAGTGGTGATCGGGATGTCCGGCGGGGTCGACTCGTCGGTGTCGGCCTGGCTGTTGAAGGAGCAGGGCTACGAAGTCGTGGGCCTGTTCATGAAGAACTGGGAAGACGACGACGATTCCGAATACTGCTCCTCGCGCCAGGACTGGATCGACGCGGCCAGCGTGGCCGACGTGGTGGGCGTGGACATCGAGGCCGTCAACTTCGCGGCCGAATACAAGGACCGCGTGTTCGCGGAATTCCTGCGCGAGTACCAGGCCGGCCGCACGCCCAATCCGGACGTGCTGTGCAACGCGGAGATCAAGTTCAAGGCATTCCTCGACCATGCGATGAAACTGGGCGCGGACCTGATCGCGACCGGCCACTATGCCCGCGTGCGCGAGAACCGCGGCAAGTTCGAGCTGCTCAAGGCCCTGGACCACACCAAGGACCAGAGCTACTTCCTGCACCGCCTGAACCAGGCGCAGCTCTCGCGCACCCTGTTCCCGCTCGGCGAAATCCCGAAGACGGAAGTGCGCAAGATCGCGGAGAAGCTGCAGCTGCCGAACGCGGCGAAGAAGGATTCGACCGGCATCTGCTTCATCGGCGAGCGCCCGTTCCGCGAATTCCTGAACCGCTACCTGTCCTACAAGCCCGGTCCGATGAAGACCGACGACGGCAAGGTGGTGGGCGAGCACGTGGGCCTGTCGTTCTACACGCTCGGCCAGCGCAAGGGCATCGGCGTGGGCGGCCTCAAGGCCTACAAGAACGCCGACGGCAGCAACGACGCCTGGTACGTCGCGCGCAAGGACGTGGAGAACAACACGCTGTGGATCGTGCAGGGGCACGACCATCCTTGGCTGTTGTCGCCGCGGCTCGAAGCGGACCAGGCCAGCTGGGTCGCGGGCGAGGCCCCGGCGCCGGGCGGCTACTCCGCCAAGACCCGTTACCGCCAGGCCGACGTGCCCTGCGTGCTGACGCCGGACGGCGACCGGCTCTTCGCGCTCGACTTCCCGGAGCCGCAGTGGGCCGTCACGCCGGGCCAGTCGGCCGTGCTGTACGACGGCGAGGTGTGCCTGGGCGGCGGCATCATCAGCCGGGCTGTTGCAGCTTCCTGACCACGCTGAGCACGGTATTGCGGATCGTCTTGAGCACGGCGTCGGCCTTGAAGGGCTTGACGATGAAGCCGTGCACGCCGCGCGCCAGCGATTGCTGCACCACGTCCGCGCTGAGCGCGCCGGAGACGAGGAAGATCAGCGCTTTGGGCGCCTGGGCGCGCAGGTTCTCCACGATCTCGTTCCCGTCCTCCACCTGTTCCAGCGCCACGCATACGATCTGCGGCGCGTGCTTGAGCACCAGCGCCAGCCCGAGCGGGCTGGTATGCGTTTGTGCGACCACGTTGTAGCCGCCTTCGGTCAGCACGGTATTGAGCAGGCCGCGCGAGACCGCGTTCGAATCGATGATGATTGCCTTGAGCATTGCGTTCAGGGCTGGCCGTAGGCGAGCGTGTTCCAGGTCACGCCCAGCTTCACGTCCAGCTTGAGTTCCACCAGTTGTTTGGAAAGATAAAGCGTTTCGCGCTCGGCGCGCAAGCGCTCCCCGAGCGGCGTCTTGAGGATGCCGGCGCCCGCCATCACGGCGTCCAGGCCGCCGTAGGCGTTGAGCAGCTTGGCCGCCGTCTTCATGCCGATCTTGGATACGCCCGGCACGCCGTCGGTCGGATCGCCCATCAGCGCCAGCAGGTCCGGCAGCAGTTCAGGCGCCACGCCGAAGCGCGCGCGCACCCAGGCGTCGTCGTGCCACTCGCCCTTGAAATGGTCCCACACGAGGGCGCCATGCGCGATCAGGCCGTGCAGGTCCTTGTCGGTGGTCGCCACCACGGCGTCGCCGCGCCCTTCGCCGAGCCAGCGCATGACGCAGGTGCCGATCACGTCGTCCGCCTCCACCTCAGGGATCATCACCACGGCGAGGCCGTGCTCGCGCAGGCGCTCGTGGAAGGCGGGCAGCGCGTCGCGCAGATACGACGGCATGGGAGCGCGCCCTTCGCGGTAGCGGTCGTACAAGGCGTGGCGCCAGGTCGGACCGCCGTGGTCGAAGGCGGCCAGCACGTGGGTCGGCGCGTGCGCGCCCACGAGATTGCGGAACGACGACAGCGCATGGCGCAGCGCCGTCTCCGCCTTCTCATGCGAATCCGGTTCCGGACTCGCCTCGTAGACGCGGCGGACGATGTTCAATCCGTCGATGGCCAGCAGCTTGGTCATGGTCAGCCCAATAGCGCGTATTCGCCGCCCCGCTCGATGGCGCGCCGGTAGGCGGGCCGTGCGTGGATCTCCTTCAGGAACGAGACCAGGTGCGGGTAACGGGCATCCAGCCCGCCGCGCGCGGCCGCGGCTTCCAGCACGAAGCTGAGCTGGATGTCGGCGGCCGTGAATTCCGGTCCGGCGAACCAGGTGGACTTGGCCAGCTCGCCTTCCAGGTAGGCCAGGTGCGACGCGATTTGCGGCATCACGTAGCTGGCCTTGGCCTTCTGCGCGATGGCGCGCGCGACCGGCTTGGCGAAGAATGGCATGGGCGCGGTCTCGATGCGGTCGAACACGAGCTTCATCAGCAGCGGCGTCATGGCCGACCCTTCCGCGTAATGCAGCCAGTAGGTCCAGCGCCGCTTCTCGGGCGTGCCCGGCGGCGGCACCAGGCGCCCGGCGCCATAGCGCTCGATGAGGTATTCGATGATCGCGCCCGATTCCGCCACCGTGACACCACCGTCGGTGATGACGGGCGATTTGCCCAGCGGATGAACGGCGCGCAGTTCCGGCGGGGCCAGCATGGTCTTCGGATCGCGCTCGTATTTGCGCAGTTCGTACTCCAGGCCCAGCTCCTCGAGCAGCCACAGGATGCGCTGCGAACGGGAGTTGTTCAGGTGATGCACGACGATCATGCGCCCTCCATACATACGTTGCGAAAGCACGTAGCTTAGCATCCGCCGCCGCTTTTTCGGGTAGTATGCTTGTCGTTATGTCATGCACCGATTGGAGTCTTCATGCAGTCCGCCCGGTTGTCCCTGCTGTCCCTTCTCGCCGCTTCCGCCACCGTTTTCGCGCAGACGCCCGCCATGCAGCCGGACATTCCGGCGAAATTCGAATCCGTGATCCCCAACGCGGACTACGTCAAGCGCACCGTCATGATCCCGATGCGCGACGGCGTCAAGCTGTACACGGTGATCGTCATCCCGAAGGACGCGCAGCACGCGCCCATGATGCTGTCGCGGACGCCGTACAACGCGGAACGCCGCGCCATTCGCAACGCGAGCCCGCACATGGCGAACATGCTGCCCGAGGGTGACGACCAGTTCGTGGCCAACGGCTACATCCGCGTGTACCAGGACGTGCGCGGCAAGCACCATTCGGAGGGCGAGTACGTCATGACGCGCCCCGTGCGCGGCCCGCTGAATGCGACCGCGGTGGACCACAGCACGGATGCGTGGGACACCATCGACTGGCTGGTCAAGAACGTCCCCGAGAGTAACGGCAAGGTCGGCATGGTCGGCTCCTCCTACGACGGTTTCACCGTACTGATGGCGCTGGCCGATCCGCATCCGGCGCTGAAGGCGGCGGTCCCGATGAGTCCCATGGTGGACGGGTGGCGCGGCGACGACTGGTTCCACAACGGCGCCTTCCGCATGCCGAACATTCACTATTTCGCCGGCCAGAACGAGGCGCGTGGCTCGGGCGAACCGATCGCCACCGGCGTGTACGACGACTACGACGCCTACCTGCGCGCCGGCTCGGCCTACGGCTTCGCCAAGCTGCACGGACTGGGCGAGCTGCCCTTCATGCGCAAGCTGATCGAGCATCCGGCCTACGACACGTACTGGCAGGAGCAGGCGCTGGACCGCATCCTCGGCGCGCGCCCGCTCAAGGTGCCGACCATGACCGTGGTGGGCCGCTGGGACCAGGAGGACATCTACGGCGCCTACGCGGTGTACGCGGCGCTGGAGCCGAAGGACAAGGCCAACGACATGAACTACCTGGTGGTCGGCCCGTGGCGCCACAGCGGCGTCAATTACGAAGGCGATAGTCTCGGCGCACTCAAGTTCACGGGCGACACGGCGGCGGAATTCCGTCGCGACTACATGCTCCCCTTCTTCAACCAGTACCTGAAGGACGGCGCGCCGAAGGCGGAGACGCCGCCGGTGCTGTCTTACGAAACCGGCACCAATGCGTGGCGCCGCCTGCAGCGCTGGCCGGCCGCGCCGGCGGCCAAGCCGGTCTACCTGGAGCCGGGTTTCAAGCTCGATTTCGCCAAGCCGGCTGCGAAGAACTCGTACGACGAATACGTGTCCGATCCGGCCAAGCCGGTGCCGTTCGTTCCGCGCCCGGTGCGCGCGTCGGACGGCAACGTCTGGCGGCCGTGGCTGGTGAGCGACCAGCGCTCCTACGCCGACCGCCCGGACGTGGTGGCCTATGTGTCCGAGCCGCTCAAGGCGCCGCTGCACATCGCCGGCCAGCCGATGGTCAACCTGTACGCGGCCACCAGCGGCACCGACGCCGACTGGGTGGTCAAGCTGATCGACGTGTACCCGGACGAGATGGCGAACCAGCCGGAGCTGGGCGGCTATCAGCTCGGCATCGCGATGGACATTTTCCGCGGCCGCTACCGCGATAGTCTGGAGCACCCGAGCGCGATCCCGGCCAACAAGGTGGAGCGCTACCGCTTCGCGCTGCCGAACGCGGATCACGTGTTCCTGCCCGGGCACCGCGTGATGGTGCAGATCCAGTCCAGCTGGTTCCCGCTGTACGACCGCAATCCGCAGACCTACGTGCCGAACATCTTCCTGGCCAAGCCGGGCGATTATCAAAAGGCCACGCAGCGCATCTACCACGGCGCCGGCGCGGAGAGCGCGATCGAGCTGCCGGTCGTGGAATAACTTGACCCAGGTTCTTGCGGCGGGATGTAAAAAGGGGGTATGGTGCCCTTTTTGCCTCCCGCCGCATCATGACGCACGAGATCGACCGCGAGGGCATCCGCGCCCTCGTCTACACCTTCTACGACAAGGTCCGCCAGGATCCTGAACTGGCCCCCATCTTCATCGGCGCCCTCGGCGACGACTGGGACGCGCACCTGGAACGCATGGTGCGCTTCTGGTCCACCGTGATGATGGGCACGCGCGAATTCGACGGCAACGTGTTCGGCACGCACATGCAGCTGTCGGGCGTCTCGCCGGAACACTTCCGCCGCTGGCTGGCCATGTTCGAAGAGACCGCGCGCGAGCTGTTCACCGGCGCGGACGCCGAGGACTTCCTGGCCCCGGCGCGCCGCATAGCGGCCAGCCTGCAGTACGGCTACTTCGGCAAGGTCGAGGTGCAGTAACTAGGCCGCAAGGGCCGCGTCCAGTTCCGTCGCGCGCCGCGCGGCCGGGCGCGCGCCCACGCGCTCCACGTAGTCCTTGATCTTCGGCGTCGCCTCCACCAGGCCGAAGCCCGTGATCCAGCGCAGCGCCGTCCCCCACAGCACGTCCACCGCCGTGAAGCGTTCGCCCAGCATCCACGGGCCCTTCTCCAGCTGCGCGCACAGGGTCGCGAACACCGTGTCGAAGTCGCCGTAGGGCGAGGTCGATGCGCCCACCGGTTCACGCTTGTAGGCCTTGTCGACCACGGCCGGCTCGAACGACGAGCCGTACAACACCATCCAGCGCAGATAGGGGCCGCGCAGCGGGTCGCCGATGGCCGGGGCCAGGCCGGCCTCGGGATACAGGTCTGCCAGGTACAGGTAGACGGCCGGCTGCTCGGTCACCAGCGCGCCGTCGTGGACGATGGCGGGCACCTTGCCCAGCGGGTTCACGGCGAGGTAGGCGTCCTGGCGCTGTTCGCCCTTCTTCAGGTCGAGCAGGTGGACCGTGTAGTCCGCGCCCAGTTCCTCAAGCAGGATGCGGGCGCCGACGGCGCGCGACTGGAGCGCATGGTAGAAGTGCACGTGCCGGGTCATTGCGGTATCCTTTCGTGGTTGGAAAGACCACATCGTAGACCGCTTCCCCTGCGCCGTCTTGGAAAAACACGCAAGCCATGCAAACCGTCACTGACCGCCCCAAAGGCGTGGTTGCTCCCGCCGCCGCGGCCAGCAAATTCCGCCTCGCGCGCTACCAGCCGGAGCCACCGTTCGACGCGGTGCTGGACCACTACTGGGTGGTCGAATGGGACCTCACGGGCCAGCCGCCGTACGAGCAGCGCACCCTGCCTTACCCCAACGTGAACGTGACCTTCGACCGGGTGCAGTACGGCTGCTTCGGCGTGGTCAGCCGCTCCTTCGTCTACCGGCTGGAAGGGGCGGGGAAAGTGCTGGGGCTGCGCTTCCGGCCGGGCGGCTTCCGCGGGCTGCTCGGCCGGCCGTTGCGCAGCATGACCGACCGCGTGCTCGGCTTCGAAGAGGTGTTCGGCCCCGCGTGGCGGGACGCCAACGACATCGTGCTCGGCGCACCGGACGACCCGGCCATGGTGGCGGCCGCCAACACCCTGCTGGCGCCACACCTGGCCGCGCCCGATCCGCAGGTGGAGCGCGTCGCGGCCCTGCTCCGGCACGCGGCGGAGGACCAGGGCCTGACCCGCGCGGAACAGATGGCCGCGCGTGCCGGCGTGTCCCTGCGCACCCTGCAGGCGCTGTTCAGCGACTATGTGGGGGTCAGCCCCAAGTGGGCAATCCGCCGCTACCGGCTGCACGAAGCGGCCGACCGCCTGGCCCAGGGCAAGGCGCCGGACCTGGCGGAACTCGCGCACGCGCTCGGCTATTACGACCAGGCCCACCTGACGCGCGACTTCCGCGCCCTGGTCGGCAAGAGTCCGGCCGAGTACCGGCAGGGTGAGCTCGCGAACAGATGACCCTTGCGGCCCGTGCCAGGCTACGGCATGGGCGGCAAGATCTACATCGGCATCTCCGGCTGGCGCTATGCGCCGTGGCGCGGCGTGTTCTATCCGGACGACCTGACCCAGGACCGCGAGCTGGAATACGCGTCGCGCCAGCTGCCCACCATCGAGATCAACGGCTCCTTCTATTCGCTGCAGCGGCCCGAGAGCTACACGGCCTGGTACGAGGCCACGCCGCCCGGCTTCGTGTTCTCGGTGAAGGGTAACCGCTTCCTCACCCACATCCTGCGCCTGCGCGACATCGACGCGCCGCTGGCGAATGTGCTGGCCTCGGGCGTGTTCAATCTCAAGGAAAAGCTGGGGCCGAATTTGTGGCAGTTTCCGCCCAATTTCCGCTTCGACGCGGAACGCATGGAACACTTCCTGTCCATCCTCCCGCACGACACCCAGACGGCGCTGGAGATGGCGCGCCGGCACGAGCCGCGCATGGCAGGCCGCGCCGCCCTCTACATCGACAGGAAACGCCCGTTGCGCCACGCGGTGGAAGTGCGCCACGAGAGCTTCCGCGACGCCGCCTTCATCAAGCTGCTGCGCAAGTACAAGGTGGCGCTGGTGGTGGCCGACACGGCCGGCAAATGGCCCTACCTGGAGGATGTGACGGCGGACTTCATGTACCTGCGCCTGCACGGCGACAAGGAGCTGTATGCCAGCGGCTACACGGACGAGGCGCTGGAGCGCTGGGCCGCGCGTATCCGCGCCTGGACCGGCGGCGGCCAGCCCGGGGACGCCCAGACCACCAGCGACCAGCCTCCCCCCAAGCGCGCCAAGCGCGACCTCTACTGCTACTTCGACAACGATATCAAGGTGCACGCCCCGTTCGATGCGCGCAAGCTGACTTCTTTGCTGGGTTTGTAACAATACTACCGTTTCACGACAGTTTACGGCATCATTATCCGTAGTATAAGTACTAAAACATAACTACGGAGACAACATGCGCCAATTCCTGCTGGCTTGCTGTACTGTATTGACATTGAACGCCTGCGGCGGCGGCGGGGGCGGCAGCGCTGCCGCGCCGTCCTCGCCCCCGCCCTCCACGTCTCCTTCGCCGGTCCAGATCGGGAGCGCATCGGTCCTTTGGCAGAGCGCCGCCAACCTGCTGTGGCCGAACGCGCCGGCCGGCTCCACCTACAAGCTGTATTTCGCGGCCAACGGCGGCATGAGCGCCAACACCAGCGGCGTGCAGGGCGCGGACGGCAGCGTCGCGCTCACCGCCGGCAGCAACGGTCAATTGACGCTGGCGCAAAGCGAAACGGCGAACGACAAGGCACGTCTGAAAGGCCAGGTACTGGTCGGCCGCTTCGACGGCGCGGGCACGCTGGTGGAGGCACGCCAGGTGCAGATCCAGGGCGTGCTGGACGACCTGTACGCCACGACGGCCGCGCCGCTGGTGCTGGGTCCAAGCTTCGACGCCAAGGGCGTGGCCACGCTGCGCGTATGGGCGCCGACCGCCAAGTCGGTGAAGCTGAACGTCTTCACCGGCGCCGCCAGCCAGACCGTGAACATGGTGGAAGACGCGGCCAGCGGCACCTGGAGCTACACCGCACCGGACGCCAGCTGGACCAACACGGCCTACTACACCTATTCCGTGAACGTGTATTCGCGCTGGGCCAACGCGGTCGTCACGAACGAGGTGAGCGACCCGTATTCCGTGAGCCTGAACGCCAACGGCGCCCGCAGCTTCCTGGCCGACCTGTCCAGCGCCGCGACCAAGCCGACGGGATGGGACGCGCAGGCGGTCCCGCCGCTCGCCAGCCCCCTCGACATCGCCATCTACGAACTGCACGTGCGCGACTTCAGCGCCAGCGACACCAGCGTGCCCGCGGCCCATCGCGGCAAGTACCTCGCCTTCACCGACACCGGCTCGAACGGCATGCGCCACCTGCAGGCCTTGCAGCAGTCCGGCCTGACGCACATCCACCTGCTGCCCACGCACGACATGTCGACCGTGAACGAGACCGGCTGCGTCACGCCGTCCATCCCGAACGCCGCCGCCGACTCCGACCAGCAGCAGGCCGCCGTCACCGCAGCCAAGGACACCGACTGCTTCAACTGGGGCTACGACCCCGAGCACTACAACGCGCCCGAAGGCTCGTATGCGACCGACGCCGCCGATGGCCTGGTGCGCATCCGCGAATACCGCGCCATGGTGCAAGCCCTGCACGCGGCCGGCCTGCGCGTGGCGATGGACGTGGTCTACAACCACACCAGCTCCGCCAAGCAGAACGACCACTCGGTCCTCGACAAGATCGTCCCCGGCTACTACTACCGTCTGAACGCGGACGGCGACATCCTCACCGATTCCTGCTGCTCCGACACGGCGACCGAGAACGCCATGATGGGCAAGCTGGTGGTGGACAGCACCAGCCTGTGGGTCAAGCAGTACGCCGTGGACAGCTTCCGCTTCGACATCATGGGCATGATGCCGCTGGCGCTGATCCAGCAGGTGCAAAGCGCGGCCAACGCCGCCGCCGGGCGCGACATCTACCTGTACGGCGAAGCGTGGAACTTCGGCGCCGTCGCCAACGACGCGCGCTTCAAGCAGGCGCGCCAGGCCAACCTGGCCGGCACCGGCATCGGCGCCTTCAACGACCGCATCCGCGACGCCGTGCGCGGCGGCGGCTGCTGCGACAGCGGGGCCGCCCTCTTCAGCCAGCAGGGCTTCATCAACGGCGTTTTCTACGACCGCAACACGAACAGCACCCAGAACCAGGACGACTTGCTGCGCCTGTCCGACCTGGTGCGCGTGAGCCTGTCGGCCAGCCTGCGCGACTACAGTTTCACCGACCGCTTCGGCAACGTTCGTACCAACAGCCAGATCGACTACTTCGGCCAGCAGGCCGGTTTCACGGGCGGACCTGGCGAGACCATCAACTACATCGAGGCGCACGACAACCAGACCCTGTTCGACGTCGACGCCTACAAGCTGCCGCAGGCGACGACGGCCGCCGACCGCGCGCGCGTGCAAAACCTGGGCAACGCGATCGTGCTGCTGGCGCAAGGCATCCCCTTCATCCACGCCGGCCAGGACATCCTGCGTTCCAAGTCGCTCGACCGCGATACCTACAACTCGGGCGACTGGTTCAACGCCATCGACTGGAGCTACCAGGGCAACGGCTTCGGCATCGGCCTGCCGGTGGCGAACGTGAACGGCGACATGTGGACGCTGATGAAACCGGTGGTGACCAATCCGGCCATCAAGCCGGCGCCCGCCGACATCGCGAGCGCGCGCGACGTGTTCCGCGACCTGCTGGCCATCCGCAAGGATTCGACCTTGTTCCGCCTGCGCACCGCGCAGGACATCAAGGACCGTCTTAGCTTCATGAACACGGGGCCGGGCCAGATGCCTGGCGTTGTGGCGATGCGCATCGACGGGACCAACTACGCGGGCGCCAAGTACAAGAGCGTGGTGGTGTTCTTCAACGTGACCATGTCGCCCAAGACCCTGAACGTGCCGGAACTGGCGGGCAAGGCGCTGCGCCTGCACCCGATCCAGGCGGGCGGCGCGGACGCGCGCGTGAAGCAGGCAACGTTCGCCAACGGCAGCGTCGACCTGCCGGCGCGGACCGTGGCGGTATTCGTGGAGTAACCATCCTCATCCCCGCGGAAGCGGGGACCTCTGCGCGGCAGCGATCCGGCAGCTTACCAGGGGTCCCCGCGTGCGCGGGGACGGAGGGGTATCAGGCAGGCCGGATCGGAATGACGCGCTGCTTGGGCGCGTCCTGCGGATCGGACGGCTCGCATTTGCGGCAGCTGTCGCAGCCGCTGGAGCAGGACGAGGACGTGTCCAGCCACTCGGCCACCTTGGACTGCTTGGCGCCGCGGCGGGTGAGGAAATGCACCAGCCGCTGGCGCAGCGCCGCCGGCAGGTACTTGCGCAGGACGTAGACGAACGCCAGCGCGACGATCACCCCGACGATCACAGTTTGAATCATGTTCAGCCTCCCAGCAGCGCCAGCGCGACGCGGTAGGTGATGAAGGATGCCGTGTAGGCCAGCGCAAACATGTAGCCGGCCATGATGAAGGAGTACTTCACGCTGCCGGTCTCGCGCCGCACCACGGACAGGGTGGACAGGCACTGCGGCGCGAACACGTACCAGGCCAGCAGCGACAGCGCGGTCGGCAGCGACCACGATTGCGCCAGCACCGGCATCAAGGATTTCTCCAGCTCCGCGCCGTTCTGCGACAACGCGTACACGGTGCCGAGCGCGCCGACGGCCACTTCGCGCGCCGCCATGCCCGGCACCAGCGCGATGCAGATCTGCCAGCCGAAGCCGATCGGTGCGAACACGAAGGACAGCGCGCGCCCGAGCATGCCGGCCACGCTGTAGTAGATGGCCGGCTGGGTCGCCCCTTCCGGCGCGGCCGGGAAGCTGGAGAGGAACCACACCAGCACCATCAGCGTCAGGATGATGGTGCCGACCCGCGTCATGAAGATGCGCGCCCGCTCCCACAGGCCGAGGGCCAGGTTGTGCAGATGGGGCCAGTGATAGCTGGGCAGCTCCAGCATGAGCGGCTGCTTCCCGCTGCCGCCCATGGTGCGCTTGAGGAACCAGGCCACGCCCATGGCCGACACGATGCCGGCGATGTACAGGCAGAACAGCACCAACCCCTGCAGGTTCATGATCCCGCCCACCTCGCGGTTGGGGATGAAGGCGCCGATCACGAGCGCGTACACGGGCAGGCGCGCGGAGCAGGTCATCAGCGGCGCGATCATGATCGTGACCAGGCGGTCGCGCGGGTTCTGGATCGTGCGCGTGGCCATGATGCCGGGGATGGCGCAGGCAAAGCTCGATAGCAGCGGAATGAAGGCGCGCCCGGACAGGCCGACCCCGCCCATGATGCGGTCGAGCAGGAAGGCGGCGCGCGGCAGGTAGCCGCAGTCTTCCAGCACCAGGATGAAGAAGAACAGGATCAGGATCTGCGGCAGGAACACGAGCACGCTGCCCACGCCGCCGAGGATGCCCTCGACCAGAAGGCTGCGCAGCACGCCGTCGCCCATGCGGGCCGACAGGAACTGGCCGACGCCGTCCACGCCCTCCTTGATCAGGTCCATGGGCAGCTGGGCCCAGCTGAACACGGCCTGGAACACGAGGAACATGATGGCCGCCAGCAGCAGCGGACCGGCCACCGGGTGCAGCACCACGTGGTCGATCGCCTCGGTCAGGTTGCCGGTGTCGTGCTCGTGGCTGGTCGACACCTCCAGGATGCGGCGCACTTCGCGCTGGGTCTCTTCGACCGGGACGGCGTCGATGGCCGACAGCGGCTGCGGCTTGACCGGCTGGTCGAACACCATCTGGTCCAGCACGCGCAGCAAGGCTTGTTCGCCGCCCGCCTGCACGGCCACGGTCTCCACCACCGGCACGCCCAGCTCCTGGGACAGGCGGGCCGCGTCGATACTGATGCCGCGCTTCCTGGCCACGTCCATCATGTTGAGCGCCACCACCATCGGCAGGCCGAGGCGGCTCACTTCCAGCACCAGGCGCAGGTTCAGGCGCAGGTTGGTGGCGTTGACGACGAAGACGATGGCGTCCGGCGCCTGCTCGCCGGCGCGCAAGCCGGCCACCACGTCGCGCGTGATCGCTTCGTCGGGGGTGTGGGCATTGAGGCTGTAGGCGCCCGGCAGGTCCAGCACGCGCCAGGCGCGGCCGGCGGGCGAGGTGAAGCCGCCCTCCTTGCGTTCGATGGTGACGCCGGCGTAGTTGGCGACCTTCTGGCGTGCGCCCGTGAGGCGGTTGAACAGCGCCGTCTTGCCGCAGTTCGGATTGCCAAGCAGGGCGATCAGCGGCGTGCGCGCCGCCAGCTGCTGTTCGACCGCGCCCATGCTATTCCGGCTTGACCGAGATCAGGGCCGCTTCGAATCGGCGCAACGCGAAGGTGGCGTGGCCGACCTTGACGGCGACCGGGTCGCCGCCCGGCGCGGCGCGCTTGAGCACGCGGATACGTTCGCCCGGCACGAAGCCCAGCTCCATCAGGCGGCGCGCGAGGTCGAAGCCATCCTCCCCGGACGGGGCGAGGTGGACGACGGTTGCGCTTTTGCCCACCGCGAGGGAGTCGAGGGTGGTCAGGGTCGGGGCGAGAGTCATGATCAGGGCCGTTCTAAAGCCGGCGACAACGCCGGTTGAGGTCTATGATAAACCTAAATGCGAATTATTTCTATTTGCGGTGGATCAAATGGGAAAGAAAAATTCGCTTGCGCTACAGTTCGAATTCTAGCAGAATACAAACGGTAATGATAATGATTCTCATTTTGGTGCAAGAATGATCGTCTGTGTCTGCAATAACATCTCCGACCGCGAAATCCGCGCGGCGGCCGACCAGGGTATGCGTACCGTGGGCGAGCTGCGGCGCGACCTGGGCGTGGGCACCTGCTGCGGCAAGTGCGTCAGCTGCGCGCGCCAGGTGCTGCACGACCACCTGGCCAACAAGCCGACGCCGCTGCAGGCCACGGAACTGCGCCGCGGCGTGACCACCACGGCCTGAGCAGCATGAGCACCCTCGCTTTCTCCGCCCAGCCGGCCACCGCGCGCCGCATGGGGCCGCTGGCCGCCATCGTCGGCGCCCACGCCCTGCTGTTCTGGCTGATTGCGAGCGGCATGTTGTCCCAGGCGGTGCGGGTCGTGGTGCCGCAGGAAGTCGTGCTCACCTTCGTGACGCCACCGGCGCCGCCGAAGCGGACCGCGCCGGCGCCACGCCAGGTCGAGTTGACACAGCCGGCGCCGCCGACGCCGCCGCCCCTGCCCGCCATCGCCCTGCCGCAGGAGGCCGCGCCCAGCATCGCCGCCGCGCCGGTCGCGGTCGCCGTCAGCACGCCCGCAGCGCCCCCGGTCCAGACCGCGCCCGCCGCCCCGCCCGCGCCGCGCCTGATCTCCGCCGTCGAATACGTGCAGGCCCCGCGCATCGACTACCCCGCCATGTCGCGCCGCATGGGCGAACAGGGCAAGGTGGTGCTGCGTGTGCTGGTCAACGGCAAGGGCCTGCCCGAGCAGGTGGCGGTGCAGGCGTCCTCCGGGTTTTCCCGTCTGGACGAGGCGGGCAAGCAAGCCGTCCAGCGCGCCCTGTTCAAGCCCTACATGGAAGACGGGCGCGCCGTGCCGGTCTTCGTCCTGGTGCCGCTCACGTTCCAGCTATCCTGATGCGCTTTTGCTATCATCATCGGACGACCACTCCGGAGAGGCGGCAATGAAAGGCGATAAGAACATCATCCGG
>DASRUW010000596.1:0-12043 GCA_035655255.1 Telluria sp.
GTTCGAAGAGACCACGGCGACGCTCTTGTGCGGCGACCTGTTCACGCAGCCGGGCCACGAGACGCCGGCGCTGACGGAAGGCGACATCCTCGAATCGAGCGAGGCCTTCCGCCGCCAGATGGACTACTACGCGCACAGCCCGGACACCGCGCGCCAGTTGCAACGCCTGGCCGACCTGCGTCCGGCCATGTTGGCCTGCATGCACGGCAGCGCGTGGAAGGGCGACGGCGCGGCGCTGCTCGAACGCCTGGCGCTGCGCCTGTCGCCGGCTTAAGCCGGGACGGCCGCCATGACCGGCCGGGTCTGCTAAGATGGCGCGCAGTCATCGACCCGGCCGGCGAACGTGGAACGTAAGGATACAGAGCGCGATTATTGGATCTGCCAATGCACCGGCTGGGGCTTCCTTGCCGCCTTGGGCTTGCTGTCGTCCTCCGGCAGCGCGACGACGCAGACTTCCCTGCGCTTCGCATTGGCGAAGACGCTGTGCGTGCTCACCGGGCTGGCGGTGTCGCATGCCTGGCATGCTTACCTGAAGCGGACCGGCTGGCTGGCCCGGAGCGATCAGATTCCGTTCGGACGCATCGCCGTCCATCTCCTGGCGCTGGCCGTGGCCGAAACGGGGCTGCTGCTGCTGATCGACCGCGCCGTCCTGGCGGGCGGCTTCTTCCGTAACAATCCCGAGGTCGCGCTCGACCTCGCGCTCCTGGTGGCGCTGTGGTACGTCGTCTTCGCCGTCTGGACGCTGTGCTACGCGGTGGCGCTGGAACGGCGCCGTTCCGCGCGCGCCGAACTGGAACGGCTGCGCCTGGAGGTCAGCGTCAAGGAGGCCGAATTGCGCGCGCTGCAGTTCCAGATCAATCCTCATTTCTTCTTCAACAGCTTGAACAGCGTGCGCGCCCTGATTTACGAGGACGCGGACGCCGCCGCCCAAGCCGTCGGCAAGCTGGCCGGCATGATGCGCTACAGCCTGGGCGCCGGCCGCCAGGCTACCGTCACCGTAGGCGAGGAAATGGACGCGGTGCGCACCTATCTGGACATGGAAAAGCTGCGCTTCGACGAACGCCTGGTCCTGCGCCTGGACGTCGCGCCGGAGCTGACTGCCCTGCGCTTGCCGCCGATGGTGATCCAGACCCTCGCCGAAAACGCCGTGCGCTACGGCGTCGAACGCGCCATCGGGCCGTGCGAAATCCGGATTGGTGCGCGCCGCCGCGGCGAACGGCTCGAGATCGAGGTCTCCAACCAGGGCCGGCTGGCCGAAGACTCCAGTTCCACCCGGCTCGGACTGGCCAACACGGCGGGCCGCCTGGCCCTGCAATTCGGCGGCGATGCGGACTGCAGCCTGCGCGAGGACGCGGGCTGGGTGCGCGCCGTCCTGACCCTGCCGGCGAGGACCGAATGAAAGTCGCCATCATCGACGACGAACGCCTGGCCCGCAGCGAGCTGCGGCGCCTGCTGGACGCCCATCCCGACGTGGAAGTGGTGGCGGAGGCGGCCAACGTGGCGGACGGCGTCCGCGCCATCACGCACATGGCGCCGGACCTGGTCTTCCTCGACGTGCGCATGCCCGACGGCTCGGGCTTCGATCTGCTCGAGTCCCTGCCCGGCGCGCCGGCGGTGATCTTCACCACCGCGTACGACGAATACGCCGTGCGGGCTTTCGACGTGAGCGCGCTGGACTACCTGCTCAAGCCGATCGATCCCGAGCGCCTGGCGCGCGCCCTGGCCAAGCTCGACCAGGAGCGCCAGTCGCCCCAGCCCAAACCGGCGCCGACGGACGGCAAGGTGTTCATCCAGGACGGCGGCCGCTGCTGGCTGGTCGCGCTCGATTCCATCCGCTTGTTCGAGTCCGAAGGCAATTACACGCGGGTGTATTTCGAGGACGAGCGGCCCTTGCTGCTGCGCTCATTGAACGCGTTGGAAGCGCGCCTGGACCCGGCCTGCTTCATGCGGGTCAGCCGGCGCCATATCGTGAACATGGCGTTCGTGACCTCGGTCGGGAGCGCGCCGGGGGGCGGCATGGCGCTGGTGCTCAGCGGTGGCGAGCGGGTCGCCATGAGCAGGCGGCGGGCGGCCGTGTTCCGGCAGGCCAGCCGCCTGTAGTGCCTCACTCGCGCTCGACGGCGGCGCTGTTGTCGGCCTGGTTGCGGTCGATCAGGAGGCGGTCGGGATCGATGACGACGCGCGCCGGCTGGCCGGCTACGTCCAGCGTCACCACGGAGACACCGGCCGGCAGCATGCGGCGCACCCGCGCCAGTTCCTGGCCGGAGGCGCCCAGCACCGCCAGCTCCACCTCCTGCGCGCCGGCGAGCGCGCTGGCCTTGCCGTCCGCGCCAAAGGACTGGGCATCGGCCCGCACCTGTGCGCGCAGGCGCCAGCCGCCGCCGGCCCGCGGCCGCGCACGGGCATCCTGCACGCGCAGGTCGTGCAGCACCACCTGTTCGAACAGCTCCGTGATCAAGCCTTGCTGTTCCGGCGGGGTCTGGGCGCGCAGCGCGTCGATCAGGTCGCGGCTGGTCAGGTAGACCGCCTGGGTCCTGCCCTTGGCGAGCAGGGCGCGCAGAGCGGCGTCGATCCGCTCACGGCCGATCGCGCGCTCCAGGCGGTAGAACGCCAGGCTGCCTTTGCGGTAGCCCAGATACACTTCGTCCGCGCTGTCCGCCAGTGGCGGTTCGGGTTCGCGGGCGCTGGCTCGTCCACTCAGGTAGCTGTCCAGGTCGAAATCGAGGATGTGCAGCAGCTTGGCGTTGCCATAGCGCTCGCGCGTGGTCATCAGCGCGGTGTATTCGGCCAGGCTCTCCGTGATCAGGAGATTGCCGCGCATGTTGGCCGCGACGCCTTGTTCCCCCCACCATTTGTGCGCGACCTCGTGGGCCGTCACATAGAAGACGTGGTTGACACGATCCGGGTCGCGCAGGTCGCTGATGAAACCGAGCGATTCGGAAAACGGAATCACGGTCGGGAAGCTGCGCGCCAGGCTGACATAGCGCGGCGTTTCGACGATGCGCAGGACTTTTTGCGGATAGGGGCCGAAATGCCGGGCGCCATAGGCGATGGCGGCTTGCGCGCCGGCGATCATGCTGTCGACGTTGTAGGCGTGGCGCGGATCGAAATAGACCTCGATGTCCACGCCGTTCCAGCGTGCCCGTTTGACCTGCCACCGGCCCGACTGGAACGACAGGAAGGGCAGCTCGGGCTGGGCCAGGCGGTAGTGGAAATAGCGCCGCCCGTGTTCTTGCCACTGCTCCAGCAGGTCGCCCGGCGCGATCGCGGTCTGGTCCGCGCTGGTCGACACGGTTGCATCGAAGCTGACGGCGCCGGCGTCGATGCCCAGGCCTTTGAGGTAGTTCTCGGTCAGCGCATGGGGGGCGCTGAGGGCAGGCAGCCCGTCCTGGCTGGGCAAGCCGCGTTGCGCGCGCTCCTGCTGGCCGGTCAGTTCGCGCGACGGATCGTAGCCGAATTTGGGGAAGTAGTGTTCGTTGGTGAACAGCGTTCCGTTTTCGTTGATGAGGTCCGGTCCGTTCGCATTCGTGAAGCCGTGCCGCTCCACGCGCACGTCGAAGGAGAACGGCATGCTCGCCCCCGGCGCCAGGGGTTGGCGCAGGCGCAGCTCCAGCATGCCGAAGCGGCGGTCGTCCACGACGACGGCGTGCGGCGGCAGCTGCAGGAGCCGGGTGTCGGCATCCGTATCGCGCTGGACGTACAGGGTGTCGATCGGCGCCGCGCTGTCGTTGCGCAGCGTGTACTGGCCGTGCAGCGCCAAGGCCTGGCGCTCCGGATAGAGGTCGAGCGCGACGGTGATGGCAGCGATCTTCGGCTGCGGGACGGCCAGCACGTGCCGGTAGGTGAGCTCGTAGGCGGCGCGCTCGTCCAGCTGCGCCGTGCGCGACTGGTAACGGTTCAGGATGTGGGTGTTGTAGTGGATCCATGCGCCGCAGGCGAGAACCCCGCTGGCGCAGGCCAGCACGACCGCGCCCGGCGCCCCGCGCAAGGCCCGGCGTCCGGCGGCCCAGCGCGCGCGCCCGCCGGCGTCGGCGCCGCGCGGCGTGACGCACGAGGCCAGCGCGAGGAGTGCGCCGGTGGCCAGCGCCCAGTAGAGCACATGCCAGGCCCACGCCGTCAGGTAGTGGCCGTAGCCGTTCAGGTCCGAGTAGGTCAGGGCCGGCAGCTCGGCAAAGCGGAACAGGTGCCGGTCGACCCCCAGGGACTCCAGCACGGTGCCGGAGGCGAGCAGGGCGATGCCGAGGGCGTGGCCGAGATACTTGTTGGAGCACATGGCGTGGATGCCGAGCAGTCCCGCTCCGGTAAGCAGGAGGCCGGTGGAGCCGATCAGCGTGCCCTTCAGGTAAAGCAGCGGTTCGATCGGCGCGCCGCCGACCACCAGCTGGATCGCGAGCGCCGCCAGCACGCCGGCGCACTGGAAGGCCAGGACGACCAGGACCAGGGCGCTGAACTTGGCGCACAGTGGCACCCACGCGGTCACGGGCATGGCGTCGGTCAGGCCGTGCATGCGCGCCTGGCGGTCCTTGTGTACCAGTTCCCCCGCATAGAACAGCAGGACGATGACCAGCATGGCGTTCATGCCGCCCGCAATCTCATCGAGCATGAGGCGGGTCAGGGGATAGGGTGTGGCGTCGAAGCGCAAGCCGCCGACCGTGTAGTTCGCGAAGAAGTTGGCGACCGCGAGCAGCAGCATGACGATGAAGGGGACGCTGCGCAGCACACCGCGCGCATCGAAGCGCGCCATCTGCCACCATTGGACCAGGGCGGCGTTGGCGAAGCTGGGAACGCGGGGGCGGAATGCGGTGCGCGGCGCGGCCGCTTCGGGCCGGGCCGCGCGCACCTTGCGCCAGCCGCGTCCCGTACCCGGGCGCACCGGTTTGAACAGCGCGAGCGTCGCGCCCAGCAGGCCCACGGCCACGACGCTCCACAGCAGGCGGTTGGCGAGCAGTGCCCCGCTCAGCTGCGGCAGGACGGTGTTCCGCTCCGCCCCCGTGAAGTAGCGCATGCTCTGCGCCAGGACCCGCACGCCGAACGGATCGAGCAGGGCTCCGGCCGGGGCATTGCCCTGGCCGAGAAAACTGGCGCCGGCCCACAAGGCGAGGAAGGCCAGCGCGCCGGCGTACACCGCCAGCAGGGAGCGCGTGAGGGCCGCCAGCAGCACCAGCAGGGCCGCGACGAACAGGAGATTCGGCAGCACGATGGCGAAGTAGCCGAAGGCGTACGTGCGCCAGTCGAAAGGGCCGATCAGGCGCGGATCGGACGCCGGCAGGCTGGCGCCGCCGGCCATCGCCAGCACGACCAGCGCGAACAGCACGGCGCAGACGATCCAGCCAGCCAGGAAACGGCCGAGCAGGTAATCGCGCTTGCGCAGCCGCGTGGCGAACAGCAGGTCCGCGATGCCGCTGTCGTTGTCGCGCAGGATGGCGCCGGCGATGAAACTGGTCACGAGGAACATCGACAGAATGCTGAGCACGGCCAGCTCGTTGGCGACCACCCAGGGCGCGTTCAGATGGGCGTTGCCGATCGGGCCGCCGATCCGCACGTGTTCCTGGCTGGCGGTCAGGAAGGCCAGCAGGACGAGGGGCAGGGCGCACACCCAGAGGAGAGGATTGCGCAGGTGGTAGCGCAGGTCGAACTTGAACAATTCGGCGAACATGGTGTCCTCAGGCGGCGCGCAGTTGGAGGAAGTAGACGTCTTCCAGGTCAGGAGCGACCTGGGCGAAGCCGTCGTCCGGCTGGTGGTCGGCATAGACGTTGATCCGCGGACGGCCGCCCACCAGGCGGGTCGAGAGCACCGTGAAGCGCTGCTCGTATTCGGCCAGGGCGGCGTCGGACACGCTGCGCTGCCAGATCCGGCCGTGCAGCTGGGCGATGGCGTGCTGGGGCTCGCCCTCGCTGAGCAGACGGCCCTTGCCGATGATGGCCATCCGCGCGCACAGGTCGGTCACGTCCTCCACGATATGGGTCGACAGGATCACCGCCACCTCTTCGCCGACGCGCGCCAGCAGGTTGAGGAAGCGGTTGCGTTCGTCCGGATCGAGCCCCGCCGTCGGTTCGTCGACGATCACCAGCCGCGGCGCGCCCAGCAAGGCCTGGGCGATGCCGAAACGCTGGCGCATGCCGCCCGAATAACTGCTGACGGCCCGCTTGCGCGCCTCCCACAGGTTGGTCTGGTGCAGCAGCGCCTCGACCATCTCCTTGCGTTCCCCGCGCCGGGTCAGACCTTTGAGCACCGCGAAGTGCTCCAGCAGTTCGAGCGCGCTCACTCGCGGGTAGACCCCGAAGTCCTGGGGCAGGTAGCCGAGCCGGCTGCGCAGGGCGGCCGGCTGCGCCAGCACGTCGATGCCGTCGAAGCGGATGCTGCCGCTGTCCGGTTCCTGCAGGGTCGCGATGGTGCGCATGAGCGAGGACTTGCCGGCGCCGTTGGGGCCGAGCAGGCCGAACAGGCCCGGTCCGATGTCCAGGCTGATGCCGTCGATGGCGTGCACGCCGTTGGCGTAGGTCTTATGCAGATGTGCGATGCTGAGCATGGCCGCGGATCTCCTTGAATGGTTGATGGCGGCTAGGGTAGTGCGGCGGGCGGCTGCGGGCGAGCCGCTTCACACGAGGCGGCGCAGGGCGTGACGAGCGGTAGAAAAACCGGGATGAGCGGTCGTTGGGGAGCCGACGCGGCGCATCCCGGGGTGGGGTGTGGTCAGAGTCCCAGGCCGCTGCCTCCGCGGACCAGCGCATCCAGCGATTGCTGGTCGACGACCGTGTTCTGCCAGCGGTCGAAGATGGCCCAGCCGTTGTTACCCTTGTCGCCGTTGTCCCAGTAGAAGGGCAGCATGCCGTTGGCGACCGCCTGGCGCGACGCGTAGTTGAGGAAGTAGGCGCGTCCGTCCAGGTGCAGCTGCAGGTCGGCGCCGGACAAGGCGCCGGTGCGGCGGATCGCGCCGAATTCGCCGATCAGGACCGGCACGCCGTGGTCCACGAACTTCTGCTTCATCTTGGCGTAGAACGCGTTCAGGTCGGCCTCCTCGCCCCAGGTCGGGTTGTGCGCGAGGTCGGTGCTGGAGTGATAGCCGGCGCCCCAGTAGTAGAACTGGTTGCCCCAGGTGGCGTCCGCCGTCATCAGGGTGTACTGGTAGGGCGTGTAGTAGTGCACCTCCACCATCATGCGGCTGGCGACCGTATCGGTGGGCAGGGTGTTCATCAGGTTGTAGGTCTTGTCGATGTCGGTGGACGGCCCCTGCACGACCAGCACCCGGTAGGCGTTGCGCCCGCCGGTCGAACGCACGGCGTTGACGAAGGTCTGGTGGTAGGACAGCAGGATCGCCATCTCGGTGGAGGTGCTGACGGGCGGCTCGTTGGCGCTGGCGAACATCAGGTGTTCGTCGAAATCGCGCAGCGTGGTGGCGATCTGCTCCCAGTACGCCTTCTGCTTGGCGTTCACCGACGCCTGCATGCGGCTGTTGATGTTGTTGTCCAGCCAGCCGCCGTCCCAGTGGATGTTCACGACCACGTACAGGCCGCTGTCGACGCACCACTGCACCACCTGCTTGACGCGGGCCAGCCAGGCGTCGCTGATCTTGCCGGTGCGCTGGTCGGCGTACTGGTCCCAGGCGGTCGGCAGGCGCACCGCCGTGAAGCCGCTTTGCTTGATCAGCTGGATCTGCTGCAGCGTGATGGCCGGGTTGCCCCAGTTGGTCTCGCCGCCGATCGCCTCCAGCGTGTTGCCGATGTTGTAGCCGGCCTTGATCCTGGTGCCGAGCGTGACGGCATCGCTCGTCATGCCCGTCATGTCGGCCGGGAGGGGATTCTTGTTGTAGCTCGGGTAGGTGCTCTTGGCCATGCGTTCGGCCGAACTGCTCAGGCGGGTGGCGCCGTCGGGGGCGCCGGCGCCGCCGCAGCCCGCCAGGGCCAGGGACAGCAGGATCGCGCTCAGGATGCTGGTTGCTTTCATCGTTTGGGTCTCCGTATGTTTGTTGGTATTGATCGGAATTCGCGTACGACGGGGACTGGCAGGTGCGCACCTCCTCTCATGTGGGGGGAAGGAAGCCGCGCCCCGTGCGGGCGCGGCGGAAAGCAGGATCAGTTGGACGAGGTGCCGACCACGATGCCGCGGCCGTTGTTGGTGCCGATGTAGACGGTGCCGAACACCTTCGGGTCACCCGTGATCACGTTGGAGCCGGCCCACTGGTGGGCGGCGTCGTTGATCTGCACCCAGGTGTTGCCGCCATCCGTGGAACGGTAGAAGCCGCGCACGCTGTTGACGGTGCCGGCCACGTACATGGCCGGATAGCTGGCGCCCGCGGCCGCCTTGCCGAAGCCGAGCGCCGTAGCCTGGGTCACGCCAGGGGTCCGGGTCCAGCTGCCCCAGCCAGAACTGGTGCTGTGATAGAGGCCGTTGTAGGTCACCAGCCACAGGTCGCCCTGGATGCCGGGCGTGGCGGCCAGCTGGTCGGCCCAGGCGATCGGGCTCGAGTTGGTGTTGAGCCAGGAGGCGGCCTTGTCGCCGCTGGCGTAGAAGTTGCCGGTGTTGCGCTGGTAGGCGTAGAACAGGTTCGGGTTGTAGCCGTCCGCGACCACCTTCACGTCGGCGGGCAGGGCGGATACCGTCGTCCACGAATAGGCCGCGGTGTTCGAGTAGGCCACCACGTCGGGCGCGGACCAGAGGATGGTGCTGCCGTCCGTGTTGACCGCGACGTTGCCGCCGCCCTTGGTGGTCGGGCCGTTGCTGCTGAACGGGTTCCAGCTGTAGCCGCCGTTCCAGGAGATGGCGCCGTAGTATTTGGTGGCGCCGCCGTTCCAGCCGTCCTCCTGCACCCGCACGACGAAGGTGGAATTGTTCAACGCGTAGCCGAGGCTGGTCACCTTGGAGCAGGTCGGGTTGGTGAACTGGGACGGCGGACTGGTCAGGCTGGCGTGGGTGAAGCCGCACACGTCCCAGCCGCCGCTGATCAGCGGATAGGCGTTGTACTGGTTGGGCGTGGGCGAGATCAGCGAGGTGATCGCGGTTTCCTCCACCCCGTTTTGGCCGTACGCCCAGTTGGTGTTCGCCGCGGTCAGGTTCTTGGTCTCCCAGATGGCGCCGCCGCTGGTGACGAAGGCGTGGTTGACGTCGAAGGGATCGAGCACCGAGCCGCCCCAGTTGCCGAAGTTGTGGACGGTGCCGTAGGTGTTGTTCCAGGGCGCCGCGCTGGTGTCGAAGCTGGCGTTGGGCACGATGTCGGTCCAGCTGGCGCCGCCATCGGTGGAGCGGAACATCGTCTCGCCTTCGCTGTCGTAGCGGTCGATCGAGTTTACGACCAGGGTGCCGGGGTGGACCGGGTCGACCGCCAGGCCGGAGAAGCCGTAGTTGCTGGCGCCGTTGCTGTTGTTGAACGGCGTGATGAAGGTCCACTGGTTGGTGTCGACCTTGTACTTCCAGACCTGGCCGCCGACCAGGCCGTCCGGGCCGTAGTGCTCGCCGTTGCTGTCGGTGGTGAAGGCGGAGAAGGTGATGTACAAATAGCCGTCCGGACCGATCTGGCCGCGCTGCGGCAGCAGGCCGGTGGGACCGCCCCAGACCGGGGACCACGTATTGCCGCCGTCGCTGCTCTTGTACAGGATCGCGCCGGTCTGTTCCGCCGTCTTGGTGTTGATGCCCGCAAAAATTGTCTGGGTCGCGCGGCCGGCCGAGCCGGACGGCTTGTAGAAGGCGACGAAGGACACGCCCGCGCCCGTGCTGTCGCTGGACAGGGCGGGGAAGCCGCTCACCTTGGACCAGTTCAGGCCGCCGTTGGTGCTCTTCCACAAGCCATTGGTGTTGGCGTTGCCGGAATAATTGTTGGTGCCATAAAAAAGAATGGACCCGACGTTGGGGTCCACTTGGAGGCGCTCGCCGGTCTGGCGGGCGGCCTGGTTGGCGCCGGTCGAGAAGCCCAGCGGCACCTGGTTGAAGGTATTGCCCTTGTCGTTGGACACCAGGACCACCCCGCTGTCGGTGCCGTAATACATGCCGGCGACCATGTAGAGCTTGTTCGGATCGTTCGGGTCGAGCGCGATGGTTTCGATGCCGGAGATGTTGAAGTTGCTGGCCGGGGTCCAGTCGTTCAGCGCGATCCAGCGGCTGTTGGCGGCGTCGTAGCGGTAGGCGCCGCCCACGTCGGTGCGCGCATAGAACAGGCCGCGCTGGGCCGGATGCGCGACCAGGGCCGGCACGTAGCCGCTGCCGCCGATCCGGACGTTGTTCCAGGTGTAGGTGGGCGTCGCCGCCAGCGCGGACGCGCCCGCCAGGCTGAGGGCCAGGATGGTGGCGCGCAGCGCGCGTTGCCGGCGCGCGCGCGCCGGCGGGAAGTGCGGTATTGCCATCGGTTCGGTCTCCGTGAATATGGTTATGGGGACGGTGGGTCCCAACCCATTCTGCGAAAACGGCCGAGCCCGTTCAATTGCGAAATCAGCGAAGCGCGGGAATGAAATTCTGCAGCCGCTAGCGCTTCGCCTTGTGGTAGACGTCGACGAACACGGCGGCCAGCAGCACCAGTCCCTTGATGATCTGCTGGTAGTCGATGCCGATGCCCATGATCGACATGCCGTTGTTCATGACGCCCATCACGAAGGCGCCGATCACCGCCCCCGTCACCTTGCCCACGCCGCCGGAGGCCGAGGCGCCGCCGATGAAGCAGGCGGCGATCACGTCCAGCTCGAAGCCGAGTCCGGCCTTGGGCGTGGCCGTGTTCAGGCGCGCCGCGAAGATCAGGCCGGCCAGGGCGGAGAGCACGCCCATGTTCACGAAGGTGTAGAAGGACACCCGCTCGGTCTTGATGCCGGACAGGCGCGCCGCCTTCTCGTTGCCGCCGACGGCATACACGCGCCGGCCCAGCGTCGTGCGCTCGGCCACGAAGGCGTAGACCAGGGTCAGCACGCCCATCAGCAGCAGCACGTTCGGCAGGCCCTTGTAGAGCGCCAGCAGCCAGGACAGCGCGACCAGCGCCGCGCAGGACAGGCTCACCCGCAGCACGAACATGGGCCAGGGTTCGGCCGGCAGGCCGAGCGCGGGCGCCGCCTGGCGCGCGCGCACGGCCAGGACCAGCAGCACGGCCGCGGCCGCGCCGCCCAGCAGCAGCGATCCCAGGGCCAGGTCCGGCAGCTGGAACGGGTCGGGGAGAAAGCCGATGCTCAGCAGCTGGAAGCTCTCCGGGAAGGGCCCGAGCGACTGGCCTTCCAGCAGCACCAGGGCCAGGCCCTTGAACACCAGCATGCCCGCCAGGGTGACGATGAAGGACGGGATGCGCAGGTAGGCCACGCAATAGCCCTGGGCGGCGCCGATCAGGGCGCCGGCGGCCAGGCCGATCAGCGCGGCCGGCACCGGACCGACGTCGTGGTTGACCATCAGGACGGCCGCCAGCGCGCCGACGAAGCCGACCACCGATCCGACCGACAGGTCGATGTGTCCGGCCACGATCACGAGCAGCATCCCCAGCGCCATGACGACGATGTAGCTGTTCTGCAGGATCAGGTTGGTGATGTTCAGGGGCTGCAGCAGCGTGCCGTCGGTCAGCCCCTGGAACAGCAGCATGATCGCGGCGAGCGAGAGCAGCATGCCGTAGTCGCGCAGATGGTGTTTCAGGAATTGCAGCAGTTCGAGCCGATCCGTGGCCGCGGCGGCGCCATGCGTGGCGGCCTGCTTGGCGATGTTCATTCAGTGTCCTCCGTCTTGCATGATGGCGCGCATGATGGCTTCCTGGGTCGCCGCCGCGCCGTTGAATTCCGCGATCAGCCTGCCTTCGTTCATGACGCAGATGCGATCGCACATCCCGATCAGCTCGGGCATGTCGGACGAGATCATCAGGATGCCGCGTCCCTCGGCCGCGAGTTGGCCGATGATGCTGTAGATCTCGTACTTGGCGCCGACGTCGATGCCGCGCGTCGGCTCGTCCAGGATCAGGAGCCGCGGCTGGGCGAACAGCCACTTGGCCAGCACCACCTTCTGCTGGTTGCCGCCCGAAAGGTTGACCGTCTGCTGGAACACGTCGGCGCAGCGGATCCGCAGCTTGCTGCGGAAGTCGTCGGCGACCTG
>DASRUW010000597.1:0-2262 GCA_035655255.1 Telluria sp.
GGCCTCTGGAGAGCCCTTGATCTCGAGCGGCGTTATGCCGGTCAGCACTTGCACGCCCGCCCGCTTCAGGCTCGCCACCAGCGCAAAGCCGTTGCGCAGCACGTCGGGGCGCGCCAGCAGCTTCGGCAGCGCGGCCACGCGGCGCAGGAAGGGCGAGGTGTCGAGCACCGCCACGACCTTCGCGCCGGCCTTGACGTACTGCGAGGCGACCAGGTACAGCAGCGGCCCGCTGCCCATGAACACGACCTGGCTGCCGATGGCGCAGGCCTGCGCTTTCAAGGCGATCTGCGACGCGCCCAGGCTGTACGTCCCGGCGTAATGCCAGCCCTTGACCGGCATCAGGCGGTCGGTGGCGCCCGCACAAATCACCAGCGCGTCGTAAGGGAGGCCGCGCGTGCGCTGCTGGTGCACCACATGCACCGCGCCTTCGGAGATGTTCCAGGCCAGCGTCTCCGGCAGGTAGTCGATGCGGCCGCGCAGCGTGTCGAAGCTCGCATGCAGCGCCTGCGCCTTCTCCGCTTCCGTGCCGTACAGTTTCGCGTAGGGACGGGTGAAGTTGCCCGGCTGGCGGCGGTAGATCTGGCCGCCGTCGCGCCGGTTTTCGTCGACCACGGTCGGGCGCAGGCCCGCCGCCACCAGGGTTTCGGCGCAACGCACGCCGGCGGGGCCGGCGCCGATGACGATTACGCGTGGCTGGCCCATGCCGCCTCCGGTTGTGTGGTCACGATGTGCATGCCTTCCTCGGCCATGGTCGTGCAGGCGCGCAGACGCTCGCCGCCGGCGGTCCAGACCCAGCAGTCCTGGCAGGCGCCCATCAGGCAGAAGCCGGCGCGCTTGCCGTCGCCGAATTCCGACGCGCGCAACTGGCGCGCATGATTGAGGACGGCGACGATGAGCGTGTCCCCGGCCAGGGCCCGCGCCGGCTGGCCGTCGATGACGATGCGCAGCGGTGGACGATCGGTTTCTGCCAGGCGTGCAAACCGGTGGCCGGCACCGCCGCTCGTTGATCTTGAAGGGTTCATGTTTTCTCTGACGTTACGGGCGAATCTCGATGATTCATTACATCACGCCAGGCCTGTCGATCCGCCCCGTTTTCACGCCTTCGGATCGCACAAAACCGTTTGTTGCTCACCCTGAACGGCATTATCTGCCACGCCCGAACCGCCGAAGAATCTTGTGCTGTTTGGCCGGGCGCGGAAGGCACAAGTGTCTGTTCCGGCGACTGTCCACGACGCTTCCTGTCGAATTGCGGCTGTCCCCTTTTCGTGGCCAATGGATGTGGCAAGATGGTCCGCATCCAGCGGTATGAGGAACCGAACATGACTACCCACCAGAGCAGCCGTGGCATCGTCTATCGGGCGCTGACCGCCACTGATCTTCCCGCGGCGCAGAAACTGTCGACCGCCGTCCTGTGGCCGCACCGGCTGCAGGACTGGCAGTTCATCCAGGAGCTGGGCGCCGGCATGGTCGCGGAAGACGCCAGCGGCGTGATCGGGACGGCGATGTGTTGCGCCCATGGCAGCGACTACGCGTCCCTGAGCATGATCATCGTCGCGCCCGAGCGCCATGGCCAAGGCATCGGCCGGGAGCTGGTATCGCGCATGCTCAGGGAATATGGCGATCGCACGGTCCTGATGCACACCACCCTGGAAGGCATGGCCTTTTGCAGGAAGATGGGCTTCGAGCAGATCGGCACGGTGCACCAGCACCAGGGCACGGTCTACCGCGCACCGGTGGTCCCGTTGGGCGAGGGAGAGCGCATCCGCCCAGTCGGCCCGCGCGACGAAGCGATGCTGGCGGAGCTGGCCAGCCGGGCTGCCGGCATGCCGCGCCGCACCGTGCTGAAGCATCTGCTGAACGTGGCCAATTGCGTCGCGATCGACCTGTACGACGAGCTGATTGGATTCGCCGCCCTGCGCCGCTTTGGACTCGGGTATGTCATCGGGCCGGTGGTTGCGCCGGACATCGGGCGCGCCAAGGCCTTGATCGCGCATTGGGCGGGCAGCTACGCCGGTTCCTTCGTGCGCGTCGACGTGCCGGGCCGGTTCGGTCTCAGCGCCTGGCTCGTGGAAATGGGCATGGTGCAAGTCGAAAAGACGGTGCCGGTCATGGTGCGCGGCGAGCCGCCGCGGCCCGACAAGGCGATCACGCAGTATGCGCTGATCAACCAGGCGCTCGGCTAGGGGGACGGGCATGATGCTGGATTTGCCCAAGCTGGACCGGATCGACCTGCGCATACTCGCCCAGCTGCAGCGCAGCGGC
>DASRUW010000598.1:0-2582 GCA_035655255.1 Telluria sp.
GAAATCGGCTGGCCGCCGCTTCCCATCGCTGCCGAGGTAGTACGCGCTCCAGCCGGCTTGGACTCGTGTCACGGCAATGTGTTTTCCGAAGACATTGAAGCGCAATTCGTGCATGGGAGGAGCAGGCGTGTCGCATCGGATCGATGATTACCGATTGTAGCAGCGGCTGCGCCTGCGCCGGAGTTGCAGTAAGTCTCCTGCCGTCCTAAACTCGAGGCATGCCCTGCCGTTGTGTTCGATCGCAGGGAACGGACATGGACGCGATCTCTTCCACTTTATCCACGCTGGCCTCGGCCAGCACCGGCGCCACGACCTCGGTGGCGCGAACCGCCGACGCTGCGCTCGCCGAACATGCGGTTGCGCTCTCCGCGGATTCCGCCGTCGTGTCCCTGCTTGGCGCCAACGGTTCCGTGGGCCCGACCTACGACGCCTCCGGTCTGTTCAATGCGGTGGCGCAGGCCGGTACGCTGGCCGCGGGCAGCGGCCAAGCCTCGGTCGATCAGCAGGTGCTGGCGTCCTTACAGCCGGCGAATGCGGGCGTGGCGGGTCTCGACGCGCTGGCGGCAAAGGTCTCGACAGACGGCATTGACGTGAACGCCAGCTACGCTGCGATCCTGAAGCAGAGGCCGTCGGAGGCGTCTGACGTGATTGCCGATTCGACCGCACAAGGCATCATCTCAAGCATTTCCACCTGGGCCTAGAGGACCGACGGCCCGGCTGACCTCTTGCCGCAGCCATTTCTGCGCCGGATCGCTGTCGGTGCGCGGATGCCATCCCATATGGACGGAAAAAGAACCGACTTCGCACGGCGGCGCCAGGACGACCAGCGCGTCGCCGGCGGCGCGGGCCAGCCGCGCGGGCACCGTACAGATCAGATCGCTTTGCGCCACCATGGCCGGGGCCACCAGAAAGCTGGTCAGCGAAGCCACGACCCGGCGCGCGCGGCCCAGCTGCGCCAGCGCGTCGTCCACGGCGCCGCTGAAGCCGCCGCCGGCGGTCGACACGAGAACGTGATCCAGCCGGCAGAAGCTGTCCAGGTCGAGCGGACGCGCGCTCGCGGCATGTCCTCGCCTCAGCAGGCAGAGAAAGGTTTCCTGGTACAGCAGACGCGCTTTCGCCGCCGGTGGAAGGCTGGGCCGGGTGCCCAGGACCAAGTCGAGCTCGCCGCTCGCCAGCCGTTCGTCCAGCCGTGCCGGTGTGTCCGAGGGAAAAAGCGCGACCCGGATCGACGGGGCGCATTGCCGCAGGCGCGCGATCAGGTCGACGCATACCGTCGCCTGGATCGAATCTGTGGCTGCGATGCGGAAGGTCGCGTCCGAGGTGGCGGGATCAAAACTTTGCTGTCCCGCCACCAAGCGGTGGGCGGAGGCGAGCAGCTCGCGCAGCGGCGCCTGGAGCTCCAGGGCGCGCAGGGTCGGCGTCATGCCGCGTGCGGCGGGCACCAGCAGCGGGTCACCGAACAGCTCACGCAGCTGGCGCAGCTGCGCGGAGAGGGCAGGTTGGGACAAGGACAGGCGGCGCGCCGCGTGGGTGACGTTTTTCTCCGCCAGCAAGCGGTCCAGCGACACGAGGAGGTTCAGGTCGATACGGTGCAGGTCCACGGCAATCCAAATTCCTTATACATGGAATAAGGATAATCCATTTGTTCGATGAGTTGCGCGTCGCTACAGTGAAGCCACTTACCCAACCACATCGGAGAATGCACATGTCGCTCGCACAACAACGTATCGTCATCATTGGTGGCTCGAATGGCATGGGACTGGCCGCCGCCCGAAAACTCGCTGCGCTGGACGCGGCGGTGTCGATCGTCGGCCGCTCCCAGGACAAGCTGGACCGCGCGCTGGCAAGTCTTCCCGGCAGCGCGCAGGCCCATGTCGGCGACTTCACGGACGCCCAGGCGATGGCGCTGTTGTTCGAGCGCATCGGCCCCATCGATCACCTGGTGCTGGCCGCATCGGATCGGGCCGCGTGGGGACCGTTTGCGTCGATTTCGGGCGCGGCCTTGAGGTCCGCGCTGGAGGGCAAGTTGCTCGGCTATTGGCAAGCCCTGCAGGCCGCCCTGCCGCATCTGCGGCCCGACGGCTCGGTCGTGATGCTGTCGGGCGCCGCATCGCGCACCGCGATGCCGGGCACGGCCGGCCTCGCCGCGGTCAACGGCGCCATCACGCAGATGGCGCAAACCCTGGCCTTGGAATTGGCGCCGCTGCGGGTCAACGTGGTCTCGCCTGGGCTCGTGGACACGCCTGCGCACGATGCGCTGCCGGCCGACGCCAAGTCCGGGCTATTCGAGGCCACCGCCCGAGCGCTGCCGGTTGGCCGCACCGGGACGGCGGACGATATCGCCGAGGCGATTGTCTACCTGATCGGCAATGGATTCACGACAGGGGCGGTTCTCGACGTCGACGGCGGCGCGCGGATGGCCCGCTGAGGCGCTGGGAAGGAGGGGATGTCGCGGGGCGTGTTGGGGTGCTGGTGCCTCCGGCCGGAATCGAACCGGCACGCCTTTCGGCGCTTGATTTTGAGTCAAGTGCGTCTACCAATTCCGCCACAGAGGCAGCACCGTACAACCTGAGCCGAACATT
>DASRUW010000599.1:0-2351 GCA_035655255.1 Telluria sp.
CGTGCCGTCGAACCAGGCTTCGATGCGCTGTTCCAGCCGGCTCGGCGGCGGCGCCTTCAGCGAAGCCATGTACGCATCGATCGCCAGGTAGTAGCGCATCACGTTGCGCTCGATGGCCCCGCGCACCCCGCCGATATACACCGGCCGGCCGTTCGCATCGCGGCCGGCGACGGTGAATCCCACCTTGCTCGCGCCGACGGTGGACAGGTACATGTTCATCGCGAAACGACCGCTCGCGCCATAGCCATACGCATAGCTCAGGTGCATGAACGTGCGGCCGCGGTCCAGGGGCACCGCGGACAGGACGATGCGATAGTCGCGCGTACCGATCGGACCGCTCGGCGCGTTCAGGCGGGTTTCGAAGTAGTCCGGCCCCGCGGCCACTTGCCGCAAGGCGAAGTCGAGCCGATACGCCTCATCCACCGGCTGGTCCGCCTTGCGCCCGATGCGCACCTGCAGCTTCGCGCCGCCGTTGGACTGCGTCGCGTGGCAGTACTTCGTGTTGAACGGCAGGATGAGGATTTCGCACCAGTCGCGCGGCTCCTCCAGCGCGGCGCTGAAGTCGCTGAACGGATGGTCCAGCACCGCGTACACGTCGCCACGGAGCGTGTCGCCGGCCTGCGCCGAATCGATGTGCAGCGGCCGCTGGAAATTGTTGTGGCGCAGTTCCTCCCGCAGCTCACCGAACCTGGCGTGCAGCGCCGCGGCATCTTCGGCCCGTGCCGCCAGCGCACCAGCGCCGAAGGCCAGGACCAGTGCCAGTTTCAGCAGCCTGCGTGCGGTGTGGGCCAATCGATTCATGCCGGATGCCTTTCGTCTTGGGATTGGAGCGTCGGGGCCATGGCGCGGCCCGCGGGATCTTCGACCAGGCGCTCGACGTCGAACTGGATGCCGCCCATGAACAGTGAATGGGGGTGCACCGCGTACAGGTAACGCCCGCGCTCGCCCAGCTCCAGGCACAGGCGCAGCTCGGGATGCTGCACCTGTTCCCAGGCCCTGATGAGGCGGCTGCGAACGAGGTTGTCGCTGCACTGCAAATAGCGCAGCTTGTGGTGGTTGCGCGCGAAGTTGACGGCGTCCAGGTACGCCGGGGCACTCTTGTTGCGCGTGTGGAAGTTGGAGGTCAGGTCGATGTGCAGCGTGACCAGCGCGTCCTCTACTTCCAGCGTGAAATTGCGTCCCAGCAGCCCGTCGCTTGCCTCGCCGTACTTGTAGGCCAGGTGAAGATGCGATGGCGTCTTGCGCAGCGAATATTTCATGGCTTCGGTCCGCCGCTCGGTCGCGGCATCCGTCTGCAAATTTGCGCTGGGCCGCATCGCACAGGTGTAGGACAACGCTGCGATCGCCTGTGGGGTGGACCGCGTGCGCGCGTGACGGCGCGATGGCGCGTTCTCCTACAGGCACTCTCCCGCTTGGCTGACCGCCCGCCCACACGCCCGCCCGATGATGAGGAATGCACGCGCCGGCGCCTCTTCGTGCGCGCCCGGCCTTCATCCATCCACACGCAAAGGAGAATCACCATGGCAGCAGAAGACAAGGACCTCAATCGCGACCCGATCACCGATGAGCCCGGCGCCCATCCCGTCGGCACGGGCGTCGGCGCCACCGGCGGTGCCGTCGCGGGCGCTGCCGCGGGCGCCATCGGCGGGCCCGTGGGCCTGGCCGTCGGCGGTGTCGTCGGCGCCGTGGTGGGCGGCCTCGCGGGCAAGGCCGCGGCTGAAGCGGTGAACCCCACCGCCGAAGAGGCCCACTGGCGCGAGAACTACACGCGCGAGCCCTATTACGAGAGCGGCCGCAGCTTCGACGACTACGCGCCGGCCTACCGGCTGGGCCTGACCGGCCGCACCCGCTACGACGACTGGCAAAGCGCCGAGCCGCAGTTGGCGTCCGAATGGGAATCGACCCGCGGCACCTCCGCCCTGGACTGGGAACGCGCGCGGCCCGCGACTCGTGCGGCCTGGGACCGCATCGACGCGAGCCGCACGGGCGGCGCCGCGGCGGCCGTGGGTGCCATGCAGAGCGCGGGCAACGAAAGCGGTGACCGCGACGACGTGATCGACGCGCTGCAAGACCTTGCCGAGTGCTGCAAGGACGGCGAGTACGGCTTCCGCGCGTGCGCCGAGCAGGCCAAGCGCGAGGACCTGAAGTCCATGTTCATGCAGCGCGCCGAAGACTGCCGCCGCGGCGCGTCGGAACTCAACCAGCTGCTGCAGCAATGCGGCCACGAGGGCAAGGACGAAGGCAGCGCGATGGGTGCCATGCACCGCGGCTGGGTGTCCATCAAGTCGAAGATGACCAGCTACGACGACAAGGCGGTGCTGGAGGAGTGCGAGCGCGGCGAGGACAACGCC
>DASRUW010000600.1:0-11137 GCA_035655255.1 Telluria sp.
GAACTGGAAGATGCGCATGCCGGGGAAGCCCGCGCCGTCGCGCAGTTCGTTGACTTCCTGCGTGATCACGCCCAGGTCCTCGGCCACGATCGGAATCTCGCCGAATTCGGCGCGGATCGCGCGGAACAGCTCCGCGCCCGGCGCCTTGACCCAGCGGCCGTGGATGGCGGTCGGCTCGGAGGCCGGCACTTCCCAATAGGCTTCGAACCCGCGGAAGTGGTCGATGCGGATGATGTCGACCTGCGCGCGCAGGGCGCGCACGCGGTTCTTCCACCAGGCGAAGCCGTCGGCCTGCATCACGTCCCAGCGGTACAGCGGATTGCCCCAGCGCTGGCCGGTGGCGCTGAAGTAGTCGGGCGGCACGCCCGCCACCACGGTCGGATTGCCGTTCGCGTCCAGGTAGAACAGGTGCTGGTTGGCCCAGGTGTCGGCGCTGTCGAAGGCGACGAAGATGGGGATGTCGCCCATCACCTCGATGCCCTTGGCGTTGGCGTAGCGGCGCAGCTCGCCCCACTGGCGGTAGAACTCGTACTGCAGGAAGCGGTGCTGCTCGATCGCGCGCGCGTGGGCGGCGGTCCAGGCGGCCAGCGCCTCCGGCTGGCGCGAGCGGTATTCCGGCGCCCATTCGGTCCAGGCCGGGCCGCCGTGGAAGTCCTTCAGCGCGCAGAACACGCCGTAGTCGTCCAGCCAGTAGGCGTTCTCCGCGCAGAAGGCGGCATAGGCGGCGCGCTGCTGCGCGGTGGCGCGCTCGGCGAAGGCCGCGTGGGCGCGCGCCAGCAGGTCCTTCTTCCACGGGATCACCCAGCCGTAGTCGACCTGGTCCTGCGGGAAGGGCGGCACCTCGGCCAGGTCGGACGCCTGCAGGTAACCCTGCTCCCGCAGCTGGTCCAGGCTGATGAGCAGCGTGTTGCCGGCCATGGAGGACAGGCACTGGTAGGGCGAATCGCCGTAGGAGGTCGGACCCAGCGGCAGCAGCTGCCAGATCTTCTGGTGGGCGTCCGCCATCCAGTCGAGGAAGCGGTAGGCCGCCGCACCCAGGTCGCCGATGCCGTGCGGGCCGGGCAGGGAGGTCGGGTGCAGGACGATGCCGGAAGCGCGTTTCAACATGCGTGTCTCCTTGTTCTTGGTATTGTCGATTACAGCTTGACCGGCACGCAGTGCCAGATGTCCTTCGCGTATTCGCCGATGGTGCGGTCGGACGAGAAGTGGCCCATGCCGGCCACGTTCAGGATGGCCTTGCGGGTCCATTCGTCCGGGTTGCGGTACAGCTCATCGACCTGGTCCTGCACCTCGATGTACGAAACGAAGTCCGCCAGCAGCTGGTAATGGTCGCCGAAGTTGACCAGGGTGTCGAACACGGACTGGAAGCGGCCCGGCTCGTCCGGCGAGAAGGCGCCGTCGCGGATCTGGTCCAGCACCTGGCGCAGGCCGTCGTCGCTTTCGTAGTAGTAGCGCGGCTGGTAGCCGTCGTGGCGCAGGCGCTCCACTTCGTCCGCCGTGTGGCCGAAGATGAAGAAGTTCTCGGCGCCGACCTGCTCGCGCATTTCGACGTTGGCGCCGTCCAGGGTGCCGATGGTCATGGCGCCGTTCAGCGAGAACTTCATGTTGCCGGTGCCGGAAGCTTCCGTGCCGGCGGTGGAGATCTGCTCGGACAGGTCGGCCGCCGGCATGATGATCTCGGCCAGGCTGACGCTGTAGTTGGGGATGAACACCACCTTCAGCAGGCCGTTCACGCGCGGGTCGTTGTTCACCACCTTGGCCACGTCGTTGATCAGCTTGATGACGTTCTTGGCCATCACGTAGGCCGACGCGGCCTTGCCGGCGAAGATGACCGTGCGCGGCACCCAGTTCGCCTGCGGGTTGGCGACGATGCGGTTATAGCGGTGGATCACCTGCAGCACGTTGAGCAGCTGGCGCTTGTACTCGTGGATGCGCTTGACCTGCACGTCGAACAGGGATTCCGGATTGACGTCGAGGCCCAGGTTGGCCTTGATCCAGGCGGCCAGGCGCTGCTTGTTCTGCAGCTTGGCGGCGCGGAAGGACTTCTGGAAGGTCTTGTTGTCGGCGAACTTGCGCAGGCCTTGCAGCTCGTCCAGGTGGCGGCGCCAGGTGGTGCCGATCTTCTTGTCGATCAGGGCCGACAGGGCCGGATTGGCCTGCGACAGCCAGCGGCGCGGCGTGATGCCGTTGGTCTTGTTGTTGAAACGGTCCGGGAAGATGCGCGCGAAGTCGGCGAAGATGGACTGCACCATCAGGTCCGAGTGCAGGGCCGACACGCCGTTGATCTTGTGCGAGGCGACCACCGCCAGGTAGCCCATGCGCACGCGGCGCTCGCCCTGCTCGTCGATCAGCGAGACGCGGCGCAGCAGCTGGTGGTCTTCGCCGAAGCGGCTGGTCACGTCGTGCAGGAAGCGGGCGTTGATGTCGAAGATGAGCTGCAGGTGGCGCGGCAGCACGCGGCCCAGCATGTCCACCGGCCAGGTCTCGAGCGCCTCGGCCATCAGGGTGTGGTTGGTGTACGAGAACACCTTCTGGGTCAGGGCCCAGGCCTTGTCCCAGGCCACGCCATGCTCGTCGATCAAGAGGCGCATGAGTTCCGGCACGGCCAGCACGGGGTGGGTGTCGTTCAGGTGGATCGACACCTTGTCGGCCAGCTGGTCGAAAGTCTCGTGGGTGGACTGGTAGCGGCGCAGCAGGTCCTGCAGGCTGGCGGAGCAGAAGAAGTATTCCTGGCGCAGGCGCAGTTCGCGGCCGGCCAGGGTCGAGTCGTCCGGGTACAGCACGCGCGAGACGTTTTCGGAGTGGTTCTTCTCTTCCACCGCTTCCATGTAGGCGCCGGTGCTGAAGGCCTTGAGGTTGATCTCCTCGCTGGCCTTGGCGGACCACAGGCGCAGGGTGTTGGTGGCCTTGGTGGCGTAGCCCGGGATGATGGTGTCGTAGGCCATGGCCTGCACGTCCTGGGTGTTCAGCCAGGACCACTTGCCGTCATGCTGTTCCACGTGGCCGCCGAAGCGCACCGGGTACACGACCTCGGGGCGCGGGAACTCCCACGGGTTGCCGCCCTTGAGCCAGTAGTCGGGCGTCTCGACCTGGCGGCCGTCGACGATCTTCTGGCGGAACATGCCGTAGTCGTAGCGGATGCCGTAGCCGAAACCGGCCACGCCCAGGGTCGCCATCGAGTCGAGGAAGCAGGCGGCCAGGCGTCCCAGGCCACCGTTGCCCAGGGCCGCATCCGGCTCCAGGTTGGCGATGGCGTCGAAGTCCACGCCCAGCTCGACCAGCGCTTCCTTCACGTCGTTGTAGATGCCGAGGGCCAGCAGGGCATTGGTGAAGGTGCGGCCGATCAGGAATTCGGCGGACAGGTAGTAGACGCGCTTGACGTCCTGCGCGTACTGGGCACGCGTGGTTTCCATCCAGCGTTCGACCAGGCGGTCGCGCACGGTCAGGGCGGTCGCGTTCAGCCAGTCCTCGGGCTGGGCCGCGGCCGGGTCTTTGCCGACCGTGTACACGAGCTTGTTGGCGATGGCGCGCTTGAGCGAGGCCTCGTCGTTGGTCAGGTGGTCGAATTCGAACTTGGAGTGTTTCATCGTGTTTTCCCGGAACTGCTTTGAAATGGTTATGCGAGCTTGAACATCACGGTGGCCAGCGGCGGCAAGGTGATCGCCAGCGACTGGGCCTGGCCGTGCGACCCGATCGGGTCGGCGGCCAGTTCCGCGTTGTGCACGCCGCTGCCGCCGTAGATGGCGGCATCGGTGTTGATGATTTCGCGATAGCGCCCGGCTTGCGGCACGCCGATGCGGTAGCCGTGGCGCGGCACCGGCGTGAAGTTGCAGGCCACGACCACGAAGTCGCCCTGCGCATCGCGGCGGAGGAACGACAGCACCGAATTGGCGCGGTCGTCGTGCGCGATCCAGGCAAAGCCGTTCGGATCGCAATCGAGTTGGTGCAGTGCGGAGTAGGCGGTGTAGACCGCGTTCAGGTCTTTCACCAGGCGCTGGACCCCGGCGTGCAGGGGATCGCCCAGCACGTGCCAGTCCAGACTGCGGTCGGCGCTCCATTCGCGGAGCTGGGCGAACTCGCCGCCCATGAACAGGAGCTTCTTGCCCGGATGCCCCCACATGAAGCCGTAGTAGGCGCGCAGGTTGGCGAAACGCTGCCAGTGGTCGCCCGGCATCTTGCCGATCAGCGAACCCTTGCCGTGCACGACCTCGTCGTGCGACAGCGGCAGCACGAAGTTCTCGCTGAACGCATACACCAGGCCGAAGGTCATCTGGTCGTGGTGGTGCGAGCGGTACAGCGGATCCTTCTTCATGTATTCCAGGGTGTCGTGCATCCACCCCATGTTCCACTTGTAGCCGAAACCGAGGCCGCCCTGGTCCACGGGGCGCGACACCTGCGGGAAGCTGGTCGATTCCTCGGCCATCGTCACGGCTTCGGGGCGCTCCGTTGCCAGCACCGTGTTGGTGCGGCGCAGGAAGTCGATCGCTTCCAAATTCTCGCGGCCGCCGAACTTGTTCGGCACCCACTCGCCTTCCTTGCGGCTGTAGTCGCGGTACAGCATGGAGGCGACGGCATCCACGCGCAGGCCGTCGATGGCGAAGCGCTCGACCCAGTACAGCGCGTTCCCGACCAGGAAGTTGCGCACCTCCTGGCGGCCGTAGTTGTAGATCAGGGTGTTCCAGTCCTGGTGGAAGCCTTCGCGCGGATCGGCGTGTTCGAACAAATGGGTGCCGTCGAACTGGCCGAGGCCGAAGGCGTCGGTCGGGAAGTGACCGGGCACCCAGTCGAGGATCACGCCCAGGCCGGCGGCGTGGGCGCGGTCGATGAAGTAGCGGAAGTCCTCCGGCGTGCCGAAGCGCGCGGTGGGCGCGTACATGCCGGTCGGCTGGTAGCCCCAGGAGCCGTCGAAGGGATGCTCGTTCACCGGCAGCAGCTCGAGGTGGGTGAAGCCCATCTCTTTCGCATACGGGACCAGCTGGTCGGCCAGCTCGCGGTAGGTGAGCCAGTCCGGCAGGCCGTCGGCGCGCGGCTGGCCGCTGCGCTTCCAGGAGCCGAGGTGCACTTCGTAGATCGATACGCCCGCATCCACGCCGACGGCGGCCTTGCGCGTCATGTCGTGCGGAGCGGGGGCGGGCAGGCGGTCCACGATGGAGGCCGTGTTCGGGCGCACCTGGGCGCGCAGCGCGTACGGGTCGGCCTTGAGCAGGATGGCGCCGGTGGCGGACTTGATCTCGAACTTGTACAGGTCGCCCACGGCCACGTGCGGGACGAACATCTCCCAAACGCCGCACTCGCGGCGCAGGCGCATGGCGTGGCGGCGGCCGTCCCAGTTGTTGAAGTCGCCCACCACGGAGACGCGGCGCGCGTTGGGCGCCCAGACGGCGAAGTTCACGCCGTCCACGCCGTCCACGGTGGCCGGGTGGGCGCCCATCTTCTCGAAGGGACGGGCGTGGGTGCCTTCGCCGAGCAGCCAGATGTCCATCTCGCCCAGCACGGGGCCGAAGCGGTAGGCGTCCTCCAGCAGTTGGCGCTGGCTGCCCCAGTCGATATCCAGTAGATAGGGGAAGGGATTCTTGCGGCGCGGGATGGCGGCGCAGAACAGGTCCGAGCCCTCGACGCGCTCCAGGGCCGCGACGCGGCGGCCGGTCTTCCGGTCGACCACGTCCACGCCGGCCGCGCCGGGTAGCAGGGCGCGCACCTCCAGCTTGCCGCCGGCGGCGTGCATGCCCAGCACGGCGAACGGGTCGCCGTGGTCGCCGTGCTGCAGCTGCTGGAGATCGGTGGTGGCGATCATGCGCGTCCCTTCAATGCGCGGCCTGCGGCGCGGCGGCCACGGCGACGTTCTTGTCGTCCTTCACCAGCAGCCAGAGGACGGCGGAAGCGGCCAGGCAGCCGCCGGCGATCTCGAACACGATGGCCTTGTCGGCGGCATTGGCGATGACCTTGTTCAGCACCAGGCTGGCGAACAGCTGCGGCAGCACCACGGACAGGTTGAATATGCCCATGAAGAAGCCCATGCGGCTGCGGTCCGCCTTCTCGGTCATGATGGCGAAGGGCAGGCTGACGATGGCGGCCCAGCCCACGCCGACCAGGGCCATGAAGCCGTACAGCTGCATGGGCGTGCGGGCCGAGGCGGCGATCAGGAAGTAGGCCACGGACATCACGGCCAGGCTGGCGACCTGCACGCGCACGCGGCCGATTCTTTGTGCCAGCGGTCCGAACACCAGCGCCGGCAGCAGGAAGCCGACCGTGCTCATGATGGCGAAGGCGTAGCCGATCGCTTGTCCGGACTGGGCGTTGGCCAAGTCGGCCGGCGTGTCCGGCGCGACCAGGTGCTGCTGGATGAAGGCTATGATGTAGACGAACATGGTCTGCACGCCGACCCAGGACAGGCCGTGCGCGACATAGATGCGACCCAGCTGGCCCCAGTCGGTCGCGCTTCGTGCTTCCGCCGCCTGCACGGCGATCGCGCGCGGCTCCTCGATGAAGAAGGCCGGGATCACGGAGAAGGCCAGCACCAGCACGATGCCCAGGTCGATCAGCACGTAGTTGCCGAGCTGGCCGCCGATGACGTAGGCCGCCACGCCCCAGAAGCCGGAGATGGTCTGCATCCACGTATAGCCGCGCAGGCGCGCCGTGCCTTCCGGCGTGACGTCGGCGATGATGGAGCGGGTGGGGTTGAAGCTGACGTTGATCGACAGGTCGAGCGTGACGGCCACGAACACGGCCACCACCAGCAGGTTGCCGATGCCGAGCAGGCTCGCCACCTGGTCGATGCGCGGCAGCAGGAACAGCATGAGGGAAGCGAGCACGCCGCCGATCAGGATGAAGGGCCGGCGCCGCCCGCCCCAGAACCACACCTTGTCGCTGAGGATGCCGATCAGGACCTGGCCGAGGATGCCGGCGATGGGGCCGGAAGCCCACACGATGCCGATCTCGTCGATCTTCAAGCCGTACTTGGTGCTCAGCAGCCAGCTCAGCGCGGAGATCTGGATGCACAGGGCGAAGCCCATCGCCGTGGAAGGCAGGCTGATCAGTGCGTAGAAGGCATTCGAGAGGCGCTTTTGCATCTCAAGCATGGCGGGTCCTCGTTGGGTGGGTGTCCTGGCCCGTATTCTTACATAATTCTCTGTTGTTTAACTACAAAATTCTTTATTGCGGTGCACATTCTACTATGAGCGAGGCTGGTTTGACACGTAACAAGGCGCATGTTATTTTGCTACATCAACGACGGCCACCCTCCGGAAAAACCCTCCATCATGATCAAGAATGCGGCGCGCTGGGCCTTAAGCTTCCTCTGTGTAGTGTGGTTTCCCGGGGCGGACGCGGCGCCCGTGGTTCCGGTCGGGAATGTGACGTCGGCCGAGCTGCATGGCCAATCCGTCAAGTTGCGGACTGACAACGGTTATGCGGAGCTGAGCCTGTACGGCCCGTCCATCCTGCGGGTGCGCGTGGCGCGCGCGCCGCTGGGCCGCGACTTTTCCTACGCCGTCGTGGCCAAGCCGGAGCCGGCCGGCGCCAGCCTGACCCAGGACGCCGACCAGATTATGCTCAAGACGTCCGCCCTGACGGCGCGCGTCAGCAAGCATCCGTTCGCCGTGCGCGTGTACGACGCGGCCGGGAAACTCCTCACGCAGGACGAGCCGGGCCTGGGCATCTCCTGGATCGGCGACGAGGTCACCAATTACAAGAGCCTGCAGGAGGGCGAGCGTTTCATCGGCCTGGGCGAGAAGACCGGCAACCTGGACCGGCGCGGCAGCGCCTACACCAACTGGAACACGGACGCCTTCCGCTACGTGGAGGGCACCGATCCGCTGTACGCCACCATCCCCTTCTATATGGGCGTGCACCACGGCGCCGTGTACGGCATCTTCCTCGACAACAGCCACCGCACGGATTTCAACTTCGGCGCCAGCAACCGCCGCTTCTCGTCCTTCACCGCCCACGGCGGCGAGATGAACTACTACGTGTTCGCCGCGCCCAGCGTGGCGGGCATCCTGCGCGACTACAGCGCCCTGACCGGGCGCATGCCGCTGCCGCCGCTGTGGAGCCTGGGCTACCAGCAGAACCGCTACAGCTACATGAGCGAGACCGACGTGCTGCGCATCGCCCACACGCTGCGCGAGAAGCGCCTGCCCGCCGACGGCATCACCCTCGACATCCACTACATGGACGCCTTCAAGGTCTTCACGTGGAATAAGGAGCGCTACCCCGACCCCGCGCGCCTGACCAGGCAGCTGGCGGACCTGGGCCTGAAGCTCACCGTCATCGTCGATCCGGGCGTGAAGGAGGAGCCAGGCTACAGCACCTATGACTCCGGCAAGCAGGCCGACGCGTTCGTGAAGTACGCCGACGGCAGCGCCTACAGCGGCGAAGTCTGGCCCGGCTGGTGCAACTTCCCCGACTTCACCGCGCCGCGCGCGCGCGCCTGGTGGGCCGGGCAGGCCGCGACCTACGCCAAGGCCGGCGTGGCGGGCCTGTGGAACGACATGAACGAGATCTCCACCTGGGGCCAGGCCATGCCGGGCAACCTGGTCTTCGATTTCGACGGCCAGCCGACCACGCACCAGGAAGCGCGCAACGTGTACGCCCTCAACATGACGCGCGCCAGCTACGAAGGCATGAAGCAGGCGACCGGCCAGCGGCCCTTCCTGCTCACGCGCTCCGGCTTCGCCGGCAGCCAGCGCTACAGCGCCCTCTGGACCGGCGACAACCAGGCCTACGACGAGCACATGCTGCTGGGCGTGCGCCTGTTGAACAGCCTGGGCCTGTCCGGCATGCCCTTCGTCGGCATGGACATCGGCGGCTTCATGGGCGTGCCCACCCAGGGGCTGTACGCGCGCTGGATGCAGATCGGCGCCTTCAGCCCATACTTCCGCAACCACTCCGCCTACGACAGCAAGGCTTCCGAGCCCTGGACCTTCGGTGAGGACGTGCTCAACGTTTCGCGCGCCTACATCGACCTGCGCTACCGCCTGCTGCCTTATTTGTATTCGTCCTTCCGCGAAGCGAATGCGAGCGGGCTGCCGGTCATGCGCTCGCTCGCCATCGACTACACGCACGACGATCACGTGTACCAGGGCGCCTACCAGAACGAGTACATGTTCGGCCCGGCCTTCCTGGTGCTGCCCTTCGAGAGCACGCGCGATGCAGGCAAGGCCTGGTTCCCGCCCGGCCAGTGGTACAGCCTGTACGACGACGCGCCCCAGCCGGGCGGCACCGAAAAGCTGATCGAACTGTCGCCCGAGCGCCTGCCGGTGTACGTGAAGGGCGGCAGCATCGTGCCGATGCAGTCGCTGGTGCAGTCCACGTCCGAACGCCCGGCCGATACGCTGGTGCTGCACATCTGGCGAGGCGACACTCCGAGCAGCTACCGCTATTATGAGGACGATGGCGCCAGCTTCGCCCACGAGCAGGGCGCCTACTTCGAGCGCACCATCAGCGTCGACCCGGCCGCGCGCCGCATCGATTTCGGCGCGGCGGCGGGCAGCTTCCGCTCGAAGTTCGGCAAGGTGGAGGTGGTGCTGCACGGCTTCGGCGCCACTTCATTCGGACCTGTCCACGCCTACCGCGTGCTGGGCGCGGATGGCAAGGAAGAGGTTCAAGTCAGCACCAAGACCGTCGCCCACGACGGCAAGGCATTCAGCATTCGTTTTTAAGCCGGCGCCCACGACCGGTCCACATGGAGACACGCATGGACATGCAGCACGCAGCAGTACTACTCAAGAAACCGCGGCTCGGCTTCTGGCAGCTCTGGAACATGAGCTTCGGCTTCTTCGGCATCCAGTTCGGCTTTGCGCTGCAAAACGCGAACACCAGCCGTATCTTCAGCACGCTGGGCGCCAATCCGGACGACCTGGCCTTCTTCTGGCTCGCCGCGCCCGTCACCGGCCTGCTGGTGCAGCCCGTCATCGGCTACCTGTCCGACCATACCTGGCATGCGCGCTGGGGCCGCCGCCGTCCGTTCTTCTTCGCCGGCGCGACGCTGGCCTCGCTGGCGCTGCTCCTGATGCCCAATTCGGCGGCGTTGTGGATGGCGGTGGCCGTGCTGTGGCTGATGGACGCCTCGATCAACATCTCGATGGAACCGTTCCGCGCCTTCGTGGGCGACAAGCTTCCGGCCGAGCAGCAGACCGCCGGTTTCGCCATGCAGACCTTCATGATCGGCTGCGGCGCGGTGATCGCGTCCCTGCTGCCGTCGCTGTTCGATGCGCTCGGCTACTCCAACGTGCCCGTCAACGGCGGCATTCCCGAGACGGTGCGCTACGCCTTCTACGCCGGCGCCGTGGCCTATTTCGGCGCGGTGATGTGGACCGTCCTGACCAGCGACGAGCTGCCGCCGGCCGACCTGGAAGCCTTCCGCGCCAAGCGCACCGGCTTTGTCGACGCCGTGCTGGACATCTTCGGCGGCTTCGGCAAGATGCCGGCCACCATGGTGCAGCTGGCCGTGGTCCAGTTCTTCAGCTGGATCGCGCTGTTCGCCATGTGGATCTACACCACCTCCGGCATCGCGGAAAATGTGTGGCACACCACCGACGCGCAATCGAAAGCGTTCCAGGATGCGGGTAACTGGGTCGGCACCATGTTCGCGGTCTATAACGGCGTGTCGGCGCTGGCCGCCTTCCTGCTGCCGCAGCTGGCCAAGGTGATCGGCCGCCGCAACACCCACCTCGTGTGCCTGTGCGTCGGTGGCGTCAGCTTGGCCAGCATCTTCTTCATCACGGACCAGCAGATGCTGCTGGTGCCGATGATCGGCGTGGGCGTGGCCTGGGCCTCGATCCTGACCATGCCGTACGCGATCCTCGCCGGCGCGCTGCCGGCCGACCGCATGGGTTACTACATGGGCGTCTTTAACTTCTTCATCGTGATTCCGCAGATCGCCAGTGGCCTCCTGCTCGGCTACTTCACCAAGCACTTCTTCGGCGGCCACGCCGTGATGACGCTGGTGCTGGGCGGCGTGTCGATGGCGCTGGCCGGTGTGCTGTGCCTCATGGTGAGAGACGTGACGGCGGAAGCATGACCAGGCCCGTACCGTCCCTTCTTCCGGGCGCAGCGTATCCGCTGGGAGCCCGCTGGGACGGTGCGGGCGTGAATTTCGCGCTCGCCGCGCCGCGCGCCGAACGCGTGGTCCTGTGCC
>DASRUW010000601.1:0-3214 GCA_035655255.1 Telluria sp.
GCAGTCAACGTGCGCGTAGTGGCGGTTGGCGGTCTCGTACTCGACGTGCGCGGTGTTGATGGTGATGCCGCGTGCTTTTTCTTCCGGAGCCGCGTCGATCTGGTCGTAGGCCTTGGCTTCGCCGCCGAATTTCTTCGACAGAACGGTGGCGATTGCAGCGGTCAGGGTGGTCTTGCCGTGGTCGACGTGACCGATGGTGCCGACGTTCACGTGCGGTTTAGTCCGCTCGAACTTTTCTTTTGCCATTTCAATCTTCCTTAAAAAGAGCGATTTTTGCTAGGGTTGCCCCCGGCCTTGCGGACCGGGGGCTAAGGATAAAAAATTACTTGGCCTTGGCCGTGACGATCGCGTCGATCACGTGCTTCGGCGCCTCGGAGTAGTGCTTGAACTCCATGGTGTAGGTTGCACGGCCCTGGGTTGCGGAACGCAGCGAGGTCGAGTAACCGAACATTTCCGACAGCGGCACTTCGGCGCGGATGATCTTGCCGCCGCCGCCAGGGATCTCGTCCATGCCCTGCACCATGCCGCGGCGGGACGACAGGTCGCCCATCACGGTACCGGCGTAGTCTTCCGGCGTTTCCACTTCCACCGCCATCATCGGCTCGAGGATGACCGGCGAGGCCTTGCGGCAGCCGTCCTTGAATGCCATCGAAGCGGCCATGCGGAACGCGTTTTCGTTCGAGTCCACGTCGTGGTACGAACCGAAGAACAGCGTGACCTTGACGTCCACGACCGGGTAGCCGGCCAGCACGCCGGTGGTCAGCGTCTCGCGCACACCCTTCTCGACTGCCGGGATGTATTCGCGCGGCACGGTACCGCCCTTGATGGCGTCCACGAACTCGAAGCCCTTGCCCGGCTCCTGCGGTTCGATCTTCAGCACCACGTGGCCGTACTGGCCGCGGCCACCGGACTGCTTGACGAACTTGCCTTCGATCTCGTCGCAGGTCTTGCGGATCGTTTCGCGGTAAGCCACCTGCGGCTTGCCGACGGTCGCTTCCACGCCGAATTCGCGCTTCATGCGGTCCACGATGATCTCGAGGTGCAGCTCGCCCATGCCGCCGATGATGGTCTGGCCGGATTCTTCGTCGGTCTTCACGCGGAACGACGGGTCTTCCTGCGCCAAGCGGTTCAGGGCCAGGCCCATCTTCTCCTGGTCGGCCTTGGTCTTCGGCTCGACGGCCTGCTGGATCACCGGCTCCGGGAACACCATCTTCTCGAGGATGATCGGGGCGGACGGGTCGCACAGGGTTTCACCGGTGGTCGCTTCCTTCAGGCCCACGGCAGCGGCGATGTCGCCGGCGCGCACTTCCTTGATCTCTTCGCGCTGGTTGGCGTGCATCTGCAGAATACGGCCGACGCGCTCCTTCTTGTTCTTGATCGGGTTGAACACGGTGTCGCCCGAGTTGATCACGCCCGAGTACACGCGGAAGAAGATCAGCTGGCCGACGAACGGGTCGGTCATGATCTTGAATGCCAGCGCGGAGAACTTCTCTTCGTCGGAGGCCTTGCGCGAGGTCGGCTCGTCGTGCTCGTCGGTGCCGGCGACCGGCGGGATGTCGACCGGCGACGGCAGGTATTCGATCACGGCGTCGAGCATGGCCTGCACGCCCTTGTTCTTGAACGCGGTGCCGCACATCATCGGCACGATCTCCGAGGCGATGGTGCGCGCGCGCAGTGCCTGTTTCAGTTCGGCTTCCGACAGGTCGCCTTCTTCCAGGTACTTGTTCATCAGCTCTTCGGTCGACTCGGCGGCCGCCTCGACCATCTTCTCGCGCCATTCCTTGGCGGACGCGAGCAGCTCGGCCGGGATTTCCTTGTAGTCGAACTTCATGCCCTGGGACGCGTCGTCCCAGTAGATGGCCTGCATCTTGACCAGGTCGACCACGCCGACGAAGTTGTCTTCGGCGCCGATCGGGATCTGGATGGGCACCGGATTCGCCTTCAGGCGGGCGCGCATCTGGTCGTACACCTTGAAGAAGTTGGCGCCGGTACGGTCCATCTTGTTCACGAAGGCCAGGCGGGGCACCTTGTACTTGTTAGCCTGGCGCCACACGGTTTCCGACTGCGGCTGCACGCCGCCCACGGCGCAGTACACCATGCAGGCGCCGTCCAGCACGCGCATGGAACGCTCCACCTCGATGGTGAAGTCCACGTGGCCCGGGGTGTCGATGATGTTCAGGCGGTGGGCCGGGAAGTTGTTGGCCATGCCTTTCCAGAAGCAGGTCGTCGCGGCCGACGTGATGGTGATGCCGCGCTCTTGTTCCTGCTCCATCCAGTCCATGGTGGCGGCGCCATCGTGCACCTCACCGATCTTGTGGTTCACACCGGTGTAATACAGGATACGCTCGGTCGTCGTCGTCTTGCCGGCGTCGATGTGAGCGGAAATACCGATGTTACGGTAGCGCTCAATGGGGGTAGTGCGTGCCATATTTAATCCTAAATCTTTGAATGGACAAAACCGAGCACCATTTTGTTTGCAAAATGTGCTCGGCCTGAACAACGGTGCCGCCGGCCCTCGCGGGCCCGGCGGCGGATGCTTGGGTGCTTAGAAGCGGAAGTGCGAGAACGCGCGGTTCGCTTCGGCCATGCGGTGCACTTCATCGCGGCGCTTCATGGCGCCGCCGCGCATTTCGGCCGCTTCCATCAGCTCGCCACCGAGGCGCTGCGGCATGGATTTTTCGCTGCGCTTGTTTGCGGCTTCGCGCAACCAACGCATAGACAGCGCCATGCGACGGACAGGACGAACTTCCACCGGCACCTGGTAGTTGGCGCCACCGACGCGGCGGGATTTCACCTCGACCATCGGTTTGCAGTTGTTCAGTGCTGCCGTGAACACTTCGAGCGGGTCCTTGCCGGACTTTTGCTTGATGTGGTCGAACGCACCGTAGATGATGCTCTCGGCGACGGACTTCTTACCGTCCAGCATGAGAACGTTGACGAACTTGGCGACATCGGTGCTACCGAATTTCGGATCGGGCAGGATCTCGCGCTTGGGGACTTCACGACGACGTGGCATTTCAATTCCTTCCTTGTCTTCAGTTGAGTGCTGGTTCAGCACTCGCGGAGGGCCATCATGACCTTCCACTTACTCGGCCTTGCGGCCGCCTCAACTCAATCAATTAGTACTAATTAGTACAGATTATTTCTTCGCCTGTTTAGCACGCTTCGCGCCGTACTTGGAGCGGGCCTGCTTACGGTCTTTCACGCCCTGGGT
>DASRUW010000602.1:0-2412 GCA_035655255.1 Telluria sp.
GGGTCTACACCTGCCGCTCGCTCGACATCGTCGCCCACGAGACCGGCCACGCGATCCTGGACGGGCTCAAGCCCAACTGGCTGCTGGCCAGCCAGCTGCCCCAGACCGGCGCCCTGCACGAAGCCTTCGGCGACCTGACCGCGATCTTCCTGGCCCTGGCCCAGCTCGACCAGTGCGAGGCCGTGATCGCCCAGACCAAGGCGCGCCTGCACGACAAGACCTTCCTGGCCGACATCGCCGAGCAGTTCGGCCTGGCCCTGGGCCGTCCCAACGGGCTGCGCAACGCCGACAACGACATCACCCTGGCGGAAGCGGGCGCCGAGGTGCACGCCCTGTCGCAGGTGTTCACGGGCGCGCTGTACGACATCCTGGCCGACGTTTTCGCCTTCGAGCGCCGTCCCGGCCGCCTGGACGACGCCGCCCTGCTGCACCAGACCGGCGACTACCTGCGCGGGCTGCTGCTGCGCGCCCTGCTGGCCGCTCCGGCCGATGGCGCCGGCTTCGCCGACGTGGCCGGCGCCATGCTGCGCCTGGCCGCGGCCGACGGCAAGCCGGCCGCCTACCAGGACTTCATCCGTCAGCGCTTCACGCTGCGCGAGGTGTTTGCCGAGGCCGAGGCCGCCGCGCCGCCGCGGCCCGGCATCGTCGACGCCCCCGGCGCCCGGCAGGACCGGCGGGCCTGCTGCGGCACCATGAACCTGCCCGAGTATTACGAAATTGACCACGTTCTCGACGAGGAATTGGGCGCCCTGCAGCGCTGGTGCGCGGCCCACCGGCATCCTTTTGAACCGGGTTGACCCAGGTCATGGACCCCATTTGCTTATGTGTAATGTGTATAAGTCCGAATTGAAGGAAAGGTCCAATTGCCTTAAAATACAGTACTTTGCTAAGGTCGGGCCCCGCGTGACGGTCACGAGCCGCACCCTTCCCGCCCCCACTTATTGATAGGACTGTTATGACCCACGTTGTCACCGAATCGTGCATCGCCTGCCGGTATACGGACTGCGTCGATGTATGCCCGGTTGATTGTTTCCGGGAAGGCCCGAATTTCCTCGCCATCGATCCCGACGAGTGCATCGACTGCGCCGTCTGCGTGGCCGAGTGCCCGGTCAACGCGATCTATGCCGAAGAGGACGTGCCCTCCGACCAGCAGCAATTCATCAAGCTGAACGTGGAACTGGCGCGCAAGTGGCCCTCGATCACCAAGACCAAGGAAGCCCTGCCGGACGCCGAGGAATGGAAGGACGTCAAGGACAAGCTGGACAAGCTGGTCCGCTGATCCCTGCCCGCGTTTTCGACACCGGCCGCCGCGCGCGGCCACCCGCGGCCGGTCCGGCCGGCCGCAAGCCCCTCATCACAGGAAGTTTTCGCATCATGACTATCAGCGCCCCTTCTGACGCCGCCGCCCTGGCAGCCAACAGCACCTTTGCCGGTGCCATCGAAACCGATGCCGTGATCGTCGGCGCAGGCCCGGTCGGCCTGTTCCAGGTGTTCGAGCTCGGCCTGCTCGAGATCAAGGCGCACGTGATCGATTCCCTGCCGGTGGTGGGCGGCCAGTGCGTGGAGCTGTACCCGGACAAGCCGATCTACGACATTCCCGCCGTGCCCGTGTGCACCGGCCAGGAATTGACCGACAACCTGCTCAAGCAGATCGAGCCGTTCGAGCCAACCTTCCACCTGGGCCAGGAAGTGACCGTGGTCCAGCGCCGCGAGGACAGCCGCTTCAACCTCGAGACCTCGACCGGCACCCGCTTCATCACCAAGACCATCTTCATCGCCGCCGGCGTGGGCTCGTTCCAGCCCCGCACCATCAAGGTCGACGGCATCGAGAAGTTCGAAGGCAGCCAGCTGTTCTACCGCGTGAAGGAACCGAGCCTGTTCGAAGGCAAGAACCTCGTCATCTGCGGCGGCGGCGACTCCGCCCTCGACTGGGCCCTGAACTTCGTCGGCAAGGCCGAATCCGTGGTGCTGGTGCACCGCCGCGAGGACTTCCGCGCCGCCCCGTCGTCGGTGGCCAAGATGAAACAGCTGTGCGAAGAGTACGAGATGCAGCTCATCATCGGCCAGGTGACCGGCTTCGACGAGAAGGACGACAAGCTGACCGAGGTGAAGGTCACCGGCGCCGACGGCGTGACCCGCCGCGTTCCGCTGGACATGCTGCTGGTCTTCTTCGGACTGTCGCCCAAGCTCGGCCCGATCGCCGAGTGGGGCCTGGACATCGAGCGCAAGCAGCTCAAGGTGATGAACACCGAGAAGTTCGAAACCAACGTGCCGGGCATCTTCGCGGTGGGCGACATCAACACCTACCCGGGCAAGAAGAAGCTGATCCTGTCGGGCTTCCACGAGGCGGCCCTGGCGGCCTTCGGCGCGGCGCCCTACATCTTCCCCGAGAAGAAGATCCACATGCAGTAC
>DASRUW010000603.1:0-4510 GCA_035655255.1 Telluria sp.
TGGAACTGCGCGCCGAGGCGCTGGCCACTTCGGCCTGCTGTTTCAGCGCGCGCACCATCGATGGCCGCCGCGTGAGCACGCTGCTCGATGGCCGCAGCGGCGAGCCGCTCGACACAAACGCCAGCATCTCGGTGTTCGCGCCGGAGTGCGTGCTGGCCGACGCCCTGACCAAGGTCGTGGCGGCCACCGGCAACCCGGACCACCCGGCCCTTGCCACAGCGGGCGCCCGAGCGCTTATCATGTGAAGATGTCCCATCACCGCCACACCGATCCGCGCCTTCACATCAACCTGCGTCTCGAACGCTGGCACCGGCGCGCGCTCTACACCGTCATGACCGTGCTGTTCGGCTCCGGCGCCCTGTGGCTCATCGCGCGCTACTTCCTGCGCCAGCCGGGCGAGTTCGGCGAAACGGTGCATCCGATCGAGCCCTGGGCCATCAAGCTCCATGGCGCGGCGGCGATGGCCGCCCTGTTCTTCGCCGGCACCCTCCTCAACGGCCATATCCGGCGCGCGCTCAAGTCGCGCCGCAATCTCGCCTCGGGCTGGTCGATGATCGCCGCGCTGGCGCTGCTGCTGGCCAGCGGCTACGGCCTGTACTACCTGGCGTCCGAAGCCGGCCGCCCGCTGTGGTCGTCCGCGCACTGGATCGCCGGCCTGGTGTTCGGACCGCTCGCGGTGCTGCACGTCGTGCTCGGACGGCGCACGCGGCCCAACCACAATAACCACTAAGCCGCGCGGCCCTCAGCGGCTCGCCAGTTCATGCCGCGCCGTGCGCAGGTTAAGCATCGTATGCGCCGCGCGCAGGGTCGATGCGTCCACGCTCAGGATCTGGCTGGTGGCCGGCCGCGCCATGTTGCGGTAAGCCGGATGACGCGGTCCGAAGGCGGCCGGGGATAGATGGATCCGCACCGGCCCCGCGCGCAGCAGGTCGAACGGCGCGGCGGACGGCGCCGCGTCCGGCCAGGGTTCGGCAGCGGCCGGCGGCGGCGCGTCGGGCGGCGTGATCGGCACCACGGTGCCATTGCCGCAGGGTAGATCGGTCAACGTGACATGCCCCTCGCGGTCGACGCACTTGACGATTTCGGCGCGGGCCAGGCCGATGCCGGCCACGGCCAGCCACAGGCAGAGCAACAGTCGGCGGTCCATGATGACACCCCCTTCCGATATGAAGTGCTCAGCTTGTTCTTTTTATAAGTTCGCCTCTGTTCGCCGCCTCACCTTGTGACATTTCCTCACAACTTAACTCCCTACAAGTTGCCTCGCGACAGGCTTAGGAGCAAGATGGTCACGTAACGGAGAAAACATGATCGTCCGCGCCCTTCCCGCCCGTTCCGCCGCCGCGAGCAGCGCGCTGCTGCGTGGCAGCCCCGAGCTGCGCAACGGCCAGGCCCAGTTGCTGGAGATGGTCGCCACCGGCGCCCCGCTGCGCGCGACGCTCGATGCCCTGATGCTGCTGATCGAAGCCCAGTCCGACGGCTTGTTCTGTTCGGTCCTGCTGCTCGACGAGGACGGGGAGCACATCCATCCCGGCGCCGGCCCGAACATGCCGGCCGATTACATGGCAGCGCTCGACGGCCTGCCGATCGGCCCGATGGCCGGCTCCTGCGGCACCGCCATGTACCGCAGGGAGACGGTGGTCGTCACCGACGTGCTGTCCGATCCGCTGTGGGCGCCCTACACGGCCGTGATCGAGCCCTACGGCTTTCGGGCCTGCTGGTCCACCCCGATCTTCCTGCGCGACGAGGAGGTACTGGGCTCCTTCGCGATGTACTACAAGGAGGTGCGCAGCCCCGGTCCCTTCGAGCTCGACCTGATCGCGGTGGCGACCAACCTGGCCGGCATCGCCATCGAACGGACCCGCCGCGCCGACCAGCTCGACCGTTACCATCACCACCTGGAACAGCTGGTGGTCCAGCGCACCGCGGAACTGACCGCCGCCAAGGACAAGGCCGAAGCCGGCGTGGCGGCCCTGCGCGCGGCCCAGGAAGAGCTGGTGCGCAGCCAGAAGCTGGCCGCCCTCGGCGCGCTCGTGGCCGGCGTCGCGCACGAACTGAACACGCCGATCGGCAACAGCATCGTCACCGTCAGCGCGCTCGGCGACCAGGGCCGCGCCCTGGCCGAGCGCTATGCCGCGGCCGGGGGCATCCGCCGTTCGGAGCTGGAAGACTTCCTGTCCAGTACCGAGGAAGCCGCCGATCTGCTGCTGCGCAACCTGACCCGGGCCGCGCGCCTGATCGACACCTTCAAGCAGGTCGCGGTGGAGCGCGCCGGTTCGCCGCGGCGGCGGGTAAGCCTGCTGACCGTGGTCCAGGAAGCGGCCGTCGCGGTGCGCGCCGCGCTCGAGCGGCGCGGCGCCCGCCTGGCCATCGACGTGGCGCCCGAGATCGAACTGGAGAGCTATCCGGACCGCCTGGGCCACGCCATTTCGAACGTCCTCGACAACACCGTCCAGCACGCCTTCCCCGGCAAGCCCGACGGCGTCGTGACGGTCAGCGCCGGCGTCCGGGGCGACGCCGTGGAGCTGGCCGTGGCCGACAACGGGGTCGGCATCGCGCCGGAACACCTGGGCCGCGTGTTCGATCCCTTCTTCACCACGCGCCTGGGCAGCGGCAACTGCGGCCTGGGCCTGAACGTCGCCCACAACATCACGACGGCCCTGTTGGGCGGCACCTTGAGCGCCGCTCCCACGCCCGGCGGCGGGGCCCGCTTCGTCTTCCTTCTGCCCCTGACCGCGCCCGAATGAGTCAGGATCGAAAATTTTCCTTGCGTTGACCGAAATACTGTACAAAAATACAGTCTGGTTTAACAAGACAGCGGCGCCAGACCCTATGCTCAAGCTCACTCCCCGGCAGGAACAGATCCTCAACCTGATCAAGGAGGCCATCGAGAACACCGGTTTCCCCCCGACGCGGGCGGAAATCGCGCAGGAACTCGGCTTCAAATCCGCCAACGCGGCCGAGGAGCACCTGCAGGCGCTGGCGCGCAAGGGTGCGATCGAGATCTCGCCCGGCACCTCGCGCGGCATCCGCCTGGTGGGCGCCGCGGCCGAGGCGCCGCCGGCGTTCGTGCCGCCGCCGTCCAACTTCATGTCCCTGCCGCTGGTGGGCCGCGTCGCGGCCGGCTCGCCCATCCTCGCCACCGAGCATGTGGAAACGACCTACTCCGTCGACCCGGCCATGTTCTCCGCCAAGCCGGACTACCTGCTGAAGGTGCGCGGCTGGTCGATGCGCGACGCCGGGATCAACGACGGCGACCTGCTGGCCGTCAAGAAGACGGACAGCGCCAAGAACGGCCAGATCGTGGTGGCGCGCATCAACGACGACGTCACCGTCAAGCGCTACCGCAAGACCGGCTCGGGCATCGAGCTGCTGCCGGAAAATCCGGACTTCAAGGTCATCCACGTCGATCCGGAAGCGGACGAATTCGCCCTCGAAGGCCTGGCGGTGGGCCTGATGCGGGTCGGGATGTAAGGCGGTGACGGACGCATTCGTCCTCTACGGCAGCTGCGAGTCGGGGCACTCGTACAAGGTGCGCCTGCTGCTGGAGCTGGCGCGCGTGCCCTATCGCTACCAGGAGATCGACCTGCGCGTGGCGCGCGCCCAGCGCCCGGAACCCTTCCGCAGCTACGCCAAGTTCGGCGAAGTGCCGCTGCTGGTGCACAACGGCCGGCCCTACGTGCAATCGAATTCCATCCTGCTGCACCTGGCCACGCACTTGCGCGCCTGGGGCGGAGAGACGCCGGAGCGGCTGGCGCGCTCGCGCGAGTGGCTGTTCTGGGAGGCGAACCGGCTCGGCCTGTCGACCTCGCACCTGCGCTACGGGCGCAAGTTCGAACCGGAGCTGTATGAAGGCAGCGTGCTGCCGTGGTTCCGCGCCCGTTTCGACGACGACGTGGCGCGGCTGGAAGACGAATTGTCCGACGGACGCGCCTATCTGTTGGGCGACACGCCGTCCGTCGCGGACATCGCGCTGTGCGCCTACCAGTACTGGCCGGAACATGCGCAGATCACCCATCCGCCGCTGGTCCAGGCCTGGCTGGACCGCATCGCCGCCCTGCCCGGCTGGCGCCATCCCTACCAGATGGAAGGCGCGCAGCCCTTCTAGCGCTTACTTGCTCTTGGGGCCGTAGTTGTTGCGGCGCGCTTCCGCGTCCGGGCCGCCGTCCGCCTCGCGCGCATTGCGGATCACGATGTTGTTCTCCTTGACCCAGGTCTCGGTCGCGCCGCGCCAGGCATTGAAGTCGGCCAGCACGATCTTCGAATTGCTGTTCGCGCTGTCCGCGATGAGGGACTGCACCTCCGTGATGTGGGCCACGGCCGCCTTCAGCTCGTCTTCCGTCATCAGGTCCAGCACGTCTTTCGGAATGCGCTTGCTGGGCGGGTTCTGCTCGTTCAGGTGGTTGGCGAAGCTGTTGTAGCACTCCTGCCACTTGCGCATGCGCTCGTCCACGGCCTCGATCTCCTGGTTGGACTTGGACACGGCGGGGAAGCGCGGCGACGGGCAGCGGTA
>DASRUW010000604.1:0-6004 GCA_035655255.1 Telluria sp.
GCCGCTGCGCACGGCAGCGACCAGGGAATTGGTGGTACCGAGGTCGATCCCTACCGCCAGGCGACGCTGGTGCGGCTGGGGGCTCTGCCCCGGTTCGGCAATCTGCAGTAAAGCCATGGTCTTCGCGGTCCAGGGCGCCGCCTCGCGCAAAGCGGGGAGGAAGGCGCGGGTTAATCGTCGAGGCGCTCTTCCAGCTCGCGCACCTCAAGGGCCAGCTTGTCGAGGAACTGCATGCGGCGCATCAGGCGCTCGGCTCGCTCGCGCTCGGCGCTCTGGTCCCAGCAGGCGGCGAAGCCCTGCTCCAGCTCGCTCTGCGCGGCCTTCAGGCGGCGCTTGAAGGCCGCGACGCCGGCCAGGTCGGCGCTGCCCTGCAGCTCCTCCAGCTCCTCGCGCAGCTCCATCTGCTGCAGGAGGAACTGCGGATCCTGCACCGTGGCTTCCAGCGGCAGGCTCTGCCCGTTCAGCGAGAGCAGGTAGAGAGCCCGGCGGCTCGGGCTCTTCAGCGTCTGGTAGGCCTCGTTGAGTTCGGCGGCGCGCTCCAGGGCCTGGCGCTGCTCGCGCGCCGGCGCATCGGCGAAACGGTCCGGATGGGTCTCGCGGGCCAGTTCGCGGTAGCGCGCGGCCAGCCGGTCGAGGTCGATGGCGAAGGCCGGCTGCAGGTCGAACAGGGCGAAGTGGCAGGTGCTCACGGCGCGCCTCAGACGTTGAAGCTTTCGCCGCAGCCGCACTCGCCGCGCACGTTGGGGTTGTTGAACTTGAAGCCTTCGTTCAGCCCCTCGCGGGTGAAGTCGAGCTCGGTGCCGTCCAGGTAGGTCAGGCTCTTCGGGTCGACGAACACCTTGACGCCGAAGCTCTCGAACACCAGGTCCTCGGCCGCCACCTCGTCGACGAACTCCAGCACATAGGCCAGACCGGAGCAGCCGGTGGTGCGCACCCCGAGACGGATGCCCTCACCCTTGCCCCGCCCTTCCAGGGAGCGGCGAACGTGTTGTGCGGCGGCTTCGGTCATGCTGATGGCCATGGGCGTTTTCCTCAGATCAGGCCTTTCTTCTGCTTGTAGTCGCGCACGGCCGCCTTGATGGCGTCCTCGGCGAGCACCGAACAGTGGATCTTCACCGGCGGCAGGGCCAGCTCCTCGGCCAGCTCGGTGTTCTTGATCGACTCGGCCTCGTCCAGGGTCTTGCCCTTCATCCACTCGGTGGCGAGGGAGCTGGAGGCGATCGCCGAACCGCAGCCGTAGGTCTTGAACTTGGCGTCTTCGATCACGCCAGCCTCGTTGACCTTGATCTGCAGACGCATCACGTCGCCGCAGGCCGGCGCGCCGACCATGCCGGTGCCGACGTCCGGGTCTTCGGCGTCCAGCTTGCCGACGTTGCGCGGGTTTTCGTAGTGGTCGATGACCTTGTCACTGTATGCCATGGCGGTATTCCTCGCAGATTCGGTACGGCGTCAGTGCGCCTGCCACTCGACCTTGGACAGGTCGACGCCTTCTTTGTACATATCCCACAGCGGCGACAGTTCGCGCAGCTTGGTGACCGCCTCGCGCACCTTGGCGGCGGCGTAGTCGACCTCTTCCTCGCTGGTGAAGCGCCCGAAGGTGAAGCGGATCGAACTGTGCGCCAGCTCGTCGTTGCGGCCCAGGGCGCGCAGCACGTAGGACGGCTCCAGGGAGGCCGAGGTGCAGGCCGAGCCGGAGGACACGGCGAGGTCCTTGAGCGCCATGATCAGCGACTCGCCCTCGACGTAGTTGAAGCTGAGGTTGAGGTTGTGTGGCACGCGCGCGCTGGCGCTGCCGTTCAGGTAGACCTCTTCCATGCCTTCCAGGCCGGCCTTGAAGCGATCGGCCAGGGCCTTGATGCGCACGTTCTCGACGGCCATCTCTTCCTTGGCGATGCGGAACGCCTCGCCCATACCGACGATCTGGTGGGTGGCCAGGGTGCCGGAGCGCATACCGCGCTCGTGACCGCCGCCGTGCATCTGCGCCTCGATCCGCACGCGCGGCTTGCGGCGCACGTAGAGCGCGCCGATGCCCTTGGGACCGTAGGTCTTGTGCGCGGAGAAGGACATCAGGTCGACCTTCATGGCCTCCAGGTCGATCGCCACCTTGCCGGTGGACTGCGCGGCGTCGACGTGGAACAGGATGCCGCGGGCGCGGGTCAGCTCGCCGATCGCGGCGATGTCGTTGATGGTGCCGATCTCGTTGTTGACGTGCATGACCGAGACCAGGATGGTGTCGTCGCGCAGCGCCGCCTCGACCATCGCCGGGGTGATCAGGCCGTCTTCGCCCGGCTCCAGGTAGGTGACCTCGAAGCCTTCGCGCTCGAGCTGGCGGGTGGTATCCAGCACCGCCTTGTGCTCGATCTTGGTGGTGACGATGTGCTTGCCCTTGCTGGCGTAGAAGTGCGCCACGCCCTTGATCGCCAGGTTGTCGGACTCGGTGGCACCGGAAGTCCAGACGATCTCGCGCGGGTCGGCGTTGACCAGCTCGGCCACCTGGCGACGGGCGTTCTCCACCGCTTCCTCGGCCTTCCAGCCGAACAGGTGGGAGCGCGAGGCCGGGTTGCCGAAGTTGCCGTCCATGGTCAGGCACTCGCACATCTTCTGCGCCACGCGCGGATCGACCGGCGTAGTCGCGGAATAATCCAGGTAGATCGGCAATTTCATCAGGTCTCTCCTGTCAGGCTGCGGCACGCGGCATCATTCGATGGCGGACGCTTGAATCTTTTCCAGCGGGCTGGACGATACGTCCTTGCCGCTCTGGCGGCGCTGGTTCTGGCGCAGGGCCACGTCCTGCACCTCCTGGCGCTGGACCAGGTCGGCCAGGCTGATGCCGCTGAGAAACTCGTGGATCCGGTCGCTCAGGCCGCACCACAGGTGATGGGTCAGGCACACGTCGCCCTCGTGGCAACCGCCGACGCCCTGGCAGCGGGTGGCGTCGACCGATTCGTTGACGGCGTCGATCACCTGGGCCACGTCGATGCCGGCCATCTCGCGCGACAGCTGGTAGCCGCCACCGGGACCGCGCACGCTGGTCACCAGGTTGCCGCGGCGGAGCTTGGCGAACAACTGCTCGAGATAGGACAGGGAAATGCCCTGCCGCTCGGAGATGTCGGCGAGGGACACCGGCCCGGTTTGCGCGTGCAGCGCGAGATCGAGCATCGCTGTCACGGCGTAACGGCCTTTGGTGGTCAGTCGCATGGTCTTGCACCACGATGATTCGGGAAGTGCACGAAGTATGCTATTTCCGAGCAGGACGGTCAACTATAAGACCCAGCAAGACGCTCGGATTAACCACCCACCGAAACATGCCGCGATCTTAGCAGATCCCCCGTCCCGCCGGCATCACTCCCCCGCGCGCGGCGCGGCATCGCCCCGCTCGGCCGCGCCGGGCTCCGGCTTGACGTCGGCGAAGTCCTCGTCGCGCAGCGCCGGCAGGTCCTTGGCGCAGTAGTCGCTGCCCAGCGCGGTGAGCGCCTTGCACATGCCCTCCAGGCGCCCGTCGACCGCCTGCAGGTGGTCGAGCAGCTGGCCGATGGCGCGCGCCACCGGGTCGGGCATGTCCTCGCTGACCCCGTAGGCGTCGAAGCCGATCTTCTCGGCCATCGCCTTGCGCTTGGCCTCCTGCTCCTCGTCGACCTTGACGATGATCCGCCCGGGAATCCCCACCGCGGTGGCGCCGGCCGGCACCGCGCGGGTGACCACCGCGTTGGAGCCGATCTTGGCGCCGGCGCCGACGGTGAACGGGCCGAGGATCTTCGCCCCGGCGCCGACGATCACCCCGTCCTCCAGGGTCGGGTGACGCTTGCCCTTGTTCCAGCTGGTGCCGCCGAGGGTCACGCCGTGGTAGAGGGTGACGTCGTTGCCGATCTCGGCGGTCTCGCCGATGACGATACCCATGCCATGGTCGATGAAGAAGCGCCGGCCGATCCTCGCCCCCGGATGGATCTCGATGCCGGTCAGCCAGCGGCTGACGTGCGACACCACGCGCGCCAGCAGCTTCCAGTCGGCGCCCCACAGCCAGTGGGCCACGCGGTGCAGCCACACGGCATGCAGCCCCGGATAGCAGATCAGCACCTCGAGGGTGTTACGCGCCGCCGGATCGCGATGGAACACGCTCTGGATGTCTTCCCGCATGCGCTCGAACATCAGTGATCACTCCGCTTGTGCAGCTCGCCGCGAGCCGCCTTCTGGGTTTCAGTGAGGATACCGCGCAGGATGTTCATTTCCAGCTTGCTGATCCCGGCGCGGCCGTACAGGCGGCGCAGACGGGCCATCAGGTGGCGCGGCTTTTCCGGATCGAGGAAGTCGATTTCCACCAGGGCCTGCTCGAGGTGCCGGTAGAACAGCTCCAGCTCGTCGGCGGTGACCGGCACGGCGTCGAGCATCGCGGTGGTTTCCAGCTTCTCCACCTTGGTCGGCCGCCCCTGGCGCGCCAGCCAGTCCATGCGCACCTCGTAGGCCAGCACCTGCACGGCGGTGGCCAGGTTCAGCGAACTGAACTCCGGATTGGCCGGGATGTGCACGTGGTACTGGCAGCGCTGCAGCTCCTCGTTGGTCAGCCCGGCGTACTCGCGGCCGAACACCAGCGCCACCTCGCCGCCCAGCTCGACGTGTTCGAGGCTCTTCTGCGCGCACTCGCGCGGATCGAGCAGCGGCCAGGGAATGCGCCGGTCGCGCGCACTGGTGCCGAGCACCAGGCTGCAGCCGGCCAGTGCCTCCTCGAGACTGTCGACCACCTGCGCCGCCTCGAGGATGTCGGTGGCGCCGGAAGCCCGCGCATTGGCTTCGCCACTGGGGAATTCCTCCGGCTGGACCAGGACCAGGCGCGACAGGCCCATGTTCTTCATCGCCCGCGCCGTACCGCCGATGTTGCCCGGATGACTGGTATTGACCAGCACCACGCGAATTCTGTCGAGCACGATCGCTCTCTCCAGCCGCCGAAAAAAGAGTCGAATCTTACCCAAGCGTCGGCAACTGCGCCACGCGCGCCCTTCATGGCCCGGCCTTTTCTGTTAGAATTGCCGGCTTTCTTTAACAGCCCAGGTGACCCTCCCATGCAGCCCATGCTGAATATCGCGCTGCGCGCGGCCCGCAGTGCCGGTGAACTGATCTTCCGCTCGCTCGAACGCCTGGATGTACTCTCGGTCAACGAGAAGGACGCCAAGGACTACGTGACCGAGGTGGACCGCGCGGCCGAACAGACCATCATCAATGTGCTGCGCAAGGCCTACCCGAACCACGGCATCCTCGCCGAGGAAAGCGGGCTGCAGCCGGGCACCGGCGAGGGCGCCGACTACCTGTGGATCATCGATCCGCTGGATGGCACCACCAACTTCATCCACGGCCTGCCGCACTTCGCGGTGAGCATCGCCTGCAAGTACCGCGGCCGCCTGGAGCACGCCGTGGTCCTCGACCCGGTGCGCCAGGAAGAATTCACCGCCAGCCGCGGCCGCGGCGCCGCGGTCAACGGCAAGCGCATCCGCGTCAGCAACCGCAAGGGCCTGGAAGGCGCCCTGCTCGGCACCGGCTTCCCGTTCCGCGACAGCCAGCTCGACCACCTGGACAGCTACCTGGGCATGTTCCGCAGCCTGGTCGGCCAGACCGCCGGCATCCGCCGCGCCGGCGCCGCCAGCCTGGACCTGGCCTACGTCGCCGCCGGTCGCTTCGACGCTTTCTGGGAGTTCGGCCTGTCCGAGTGGGACATGGCGGCTGGTGCACTGCTGGTGCAGGAAGCCGGCGGCCTGGCCAGCGACTTCAGCGGCGGCCACGAGTTCCTCGAGAAGGGCCACATCGTCGCCGGCAACACCAAGTGCTTCAAGGCGGTGCTCACCGCCATCCAGCCGCACCTGCCGGCGGCGCTCAAGCGCTGAGGCAGTCGCCGCACCGAAGAACCCGGCCCCGCGCCGGGTTTTTCATGCCCGTGGGATCACCGATCCGGCAACAAAAAAAGCGCCCGCGGGCGCTTTTTTCGTGACTGCCATCGGCCGTTACGGACGGTCGTCGG
>DASRUW010000605.1:0-12445 GCA_035655255.1 Telluria sp.
CTTGCACATCTCGTGCATGACGCGCGGGGCGACATTGGCCGTCACCGAGATGTTGCCGGCGCCGCCGCACAGCATCAGGGCCAGGGCGCTGGCGTCGTCGCCGGAATAGACCGCGAAATCCTTGGGCACCATGCGCAGGAGCTCGATGCCGCGGCCGATGTTGCCGGTCGCGTCCTTCACGCCGACGATGTTGGGGATCTCGGCCAGGCGGGCGATGGTCTCGTTGCTCATGTCGGCAACGGTGCGGCCCGGCACGTTGTACAGGATGATCGGGATGTCCACGGCTTCGGCGATGGCGCGGAAGTGGCGGTACATGCCTTCCTGGGTCGGCCGGTTGTAGTACGGGACCACCTGCAGCGAGGCGTCGGCGCCGACCTGCTTGGCGAATTCGGTCAGCTTGATCGCCTCGGCGGTCGAATTGCCGCCGCTGCCCGCGATGATCGGAATACGCTTGTTGGTGTGCTCGACCGCCACGCGGATCAGCTCGCAATGCTCTTCCACGCTGACCGTGGGCGACTCGCCCGTGGTGCCGACGATGACGATGCTGTCGGTGCCCTCGGCGATGTGCCAGTCGATCAGCTTGCGCAGCCCCGCAAGGTCGAGGCTGCCGTCCTCGTGCATCGGGGTGACGATGGCGACAATGCTGCCCTTAATCATAATCTTGACGCTGTACAGGTAAATAAAAGTCTGATTGTAGCCGATGGGCAGGACGCGTGGTTCATTCCTGACCAGATTCCCCGCTCAAAATCGCGTTTTCCCGGGCGAAGCCGGGGCCGCAGGCGGCCAGGCGCTGGACCATGGCCGGGCGCGGCTGGGCCGTGAAACCGCATTCGTAGGCGATCACCCGCAGGGGCAGGCGCAGCAGCTCGCCCTCCTCCAGCAGGAAGGCGGGGTTGGACGGCTTGCCGAAGCGCTCGTTGCCCAGGCCGAAGGTCTCGTAGATCAGCACGCCGTCCGGGCGCAGGGCCTCGGCCAGGCGCGCCAGCAGCGGGCGGTGCAGGTAGTTGGTGACGACGATGCCGGCGAAGCGGCCGGACGCGAACGGCCAGTCGCTGCCGTCCGGCGTGCGCTCCAGGTCGAACGGCATAGTGGCCACGGGCGCTGCGTGCGCGCCCAGGCGGGCCACGGCGGCCTCGGCCGCCAGCCCGGCCAGGGCCTCGGTGTCGCGGTCCAGCGCCAGCACCGGATGGCCGCGGCCGGCGAAGAAGCGCGCGTGGCGCCCCGCGCCGCAGGCCAGGTCGAGCACCTCGCCCGCCGGGACCAGGGGCGCGAAGCGGCGCACCCAGGACGAGACGGCGAGCGCGGCGTGGTCCATGGCCGGTTTGCTTACGTGTAGGACAGGCCCATGACCTCGCGCACGTCGCGCATGGTCTCCTGGGCCAGCTTGCGCGCGGTCTCGCAGCCGTCGGCCACGATGGCGCGCACCAGGGACGGATCGTCCAGGTACTGCTGGGCGCGCTCGCGCATCGGTTCCTGCTCGGCCAGCACGGCGTCGATCACCGGCTGCTTGCATTCGATGCAGCCGATGCCGGCGGAGCGGCAGCCCGTCATCACCCAGTCCTTGGTGTCCGGGTTCGAGTAGACCTCGTGCAGCTGCCAGACCGGGCAGCGGGTCGGCTCGCCCGGGTCGGTGCGGCGCACGCGGGCCGGGTCGGTCGGCATGGTGCGGATCTTCTTGGTGACGGATTCCTTGTCCTCGCGCAGGGAGATGGCGTTGCCGTAGGACTTGCTCATCTTGCGCCCGTCCAGGCCCGGCAGGCGCGAAGCCTCGGTCAGCTTGGCCTGGGGCTCGACCAGGATCAGCTTGCGCGAGCCTTCCAGGTAGCCGAACAGGCGTTCGCGGTCGACCATGGACAGGCTGGCCGCGTCGTCGATCATGGCCTGGGCCTGGGCCAGCGCGTCTTCCTTGCCGTCCTGCTGGAATTGCGTGCGCAGCTCCTGGTACAGCTTGGCGCGTTTGCTGCCCAGCTTCTTGACCGCTTCCAGGGCCTTTTCCTCGAAGCCCGGCTCCTTGCCGTACAGGTGGTTAAAGCGGCGCGCGATCTCGCGCATCATCTCGATGTGCGGGACCTGGTCTTCGCCGACCGGCACCTGGCTGGCGCGGTAGATCAGCACGTCGGCCGCCTGCAGCAGCGGGTAGCCGAGGAAGCCGTAGGTGGCCAGGTCGCGGTTGGACAGGTTCTCCATCTGGTCCTTGTAGGTCGGCACCCGCTCCAGCCAGCCGAGCGGCGTGGCCATGGACAGCAGCAGGTGCAGCTCGGCGTGTTCGGGCACGCGCGACTGGATGAAGATGGTGGCCTGGGCCGGGTCGATGCCGGCTGCCAGCCAGTCGATCACCATGTCCCAGGTGCTCTTCTCGATGATGGACGGATCGTCGTAGTGGGTGGTGAGCGCGTGCCAGTCGGCCACGAAGAACAGGCACTGCTGCTCGGACTGCATCTTGATCCAGTTCTTCAGCGCGCCATGGTAGTGGCCGAGGTGCATGGTGCCCGTGGGGCGCATGCAGGAGACGACACGATCGGGGTACATAGGTTCAGTTCAAAAAGATGGACAGGGGCGTGGCCAGCAGGCCAAGCACATACTGGGTGGCGAGCGACAAGGGCACCACCCAGAACGCAAGGATATTGAAGTATATCAACGCCAAGACGATGTAAAAACCATACGGCTCGATCCGGGCATATTTGTAGCCCAGGCGCGGGGGCAGCATGCTGGTCAGGACCCGGCCGCCGTCCAGCGGCGGGATCGGCACCAGGTTGAAGACAAACATGAGGATGTTCGACAGCACGCCGGCCTGGGCCATCATCAGGAAGAAGTCTTCCTGCACCCCGGCCAGGCGCAGCAGGATGCTGAAGATCAGCCAACCGAAGGCCATGACGAAGTTCGCCATCGGCCCGGCCAGGGCGACATAGGCGCTCTGCTTGCGCGGATTGCGCAGGCGCGAGAAATCGATCGGCACCGGCTTGGCGTAGCCGAACACGAAGGCGCCGTTGGTGCCGAGATAGAGCAGCAGCGGGATGATGATGGTGCCGAACAGGTCGATGTGCTTGAGCGGATTGAGGCTCATGCGCCCCATGGCGTACGCCGTGTTGTCGCCGAAGTACTTGGCCGCGTAGGCGTGGGCCGCCTCGTGCAAGGTGATCGCGAAGATCACGGGCAGCGCGTAGACCGCAATGGTCTGGATCAGGTCATTCATGGTGGTCGATTCTAACAGAGCCGGTCGGGCCGCCTGCCGGGCTCAGAGCCCGAAGGCGGCCGCGTCGCCCCGGCCCTGGCGCACGAGGACGGGCTCGGCGCCGGTGAGGTCGACGACGGTGGTCGGCTCCATGCTGCACGAGCCGCCGTCGATGATGAGGTCGATCTGCTTGGCCAGGCGCTCGCGGATCTCTTCCGGATCGTTGAGCAGTTCGTCGTCCAGAATGAGCGTGGTTCCCAGCAGCGGCTGGCCCAGCTCCTCCAGCAGCGCATGGGCGACCTTGTTTTCGGGCACGCGCAGGCCGATGGTCTTGCGCGACGGGTGGGACAGGCGGCGCGGCACGCTGCGGGTCGCCTCCAGGATCACCGTGTACGGCCCCGGCGTGGCCGCTTTCAGCACCCGGTACTGGCGGTTGTCCACCCGCGCGTACTCCGCGATCTCGGACAGGTCGCGGCACAGCAGGGTCAGGTGGTGTTTCTCGTCGATGCCGCGCAGGCGGCGCAGCTTCTCGACCGCGGCCTTGTCGTCCAGATGGCACACCAGGGCGTAGCAGGAATCCGTCGGCAGCGCCACGATGCCGCCGCCGTGGATGATCTGCGCCGCCTGCTTGACCAGGCGGCTTTGCGGGTTGTCCGGGTGGATCTGGAAGAACTGGCTCATGCCGCTCCGATCAGGCGCGCAGGGCCTGCAGGGCCGCGATGCGCTCCTCCAGCGGCGGGTGGGTGGCGAACAGGGCGCCCCAGCCGCCATGCCCCGGCGAGATGCCGGAGGCGGCCATCGATTGGGGCAGGTCGCCCGGCTCCAGGCCGCCCAGGCGGGCCAGCGCATGCTGCATCGGCGTGGTGCTGCCCAGGAGGCGGGCCGAGCCGGCGTCGGCGCGGAATTCGCGCTGGCGCGAGAACCAGGCCACGATGATGGAGGCCAGGATGCCGAACACGATCTCGCACACGAACACGGTGACGGTGTAGCCGATGCCGGGGCCGCGGTCGCGCTCGTCGCGCGACAGGGCCGAGTCCACGATGGCGCCGACCACCCGCGCCAGGAACACGACGAAGGTGTTGACCACGCCCTGGATCAGGGTCAGGGTCACCATGTCGCCGTTGGCGATGTGGGCCACCTCGTGGCCGAGCACGGCTTCGACTTCCTCGCGGTTCATGCCTTGCAGGAGGCCGGTGGAGACGGCCACCAGGGCCGAGTTCTTGAACGCGCCGGTGGCGAAGGCGTTCGGTTCGCCCTCGTACACGGCCACTTCCGGCATGCCGATGCCGGCGCGCTCGGCCAGCTGGCGTACCGTATTGACCAGCCACACTTCGGTGGCGTTGGCCGGCTGCTCGATCACGCGCGCGCCGGTCGACCACTTGGCCATCGGCTTGCTGATGAGCAAAGAGAAGATGGAACCGGTGAAACCCACCACCAGCGAAAACACCAGCAAACTCTGCAGTTGCAGCCCGCCCGGCCCGTAGCTGCGGCCCACGCCGAGCACGGACAGGACGATCGACAGCACCAGCATGACGGCCAGGTTGGTGGCGATAAAGAGGATGATGCGTTTCATAGGTATGGGGGTCGGCTGGGGCCGGTAGTTGAACGACGCCGCTAAGATAAGGCTGCGTTATGGAAAATTCAAGCGCGGCGGGCTTCTTGCCAATCCTGCCACACCGGGGTGAGGCCGGCCGGCAGCGGCGGCAGCTGGGCGAAATCGACGCGCGCCTCGCCGGGGGCGTGGAAGTCGGTCCCGCGCGAGGCCAGGAAGCCGTAGCGCCGGGCCTGCTCGGCGTAGAGGCCGTACTGCTCTGGGGTATGGCTACCCGTGACCACTTCGATGGCGGCGCCGCCCAGGGCCTGGAATTCGTCGAACAAGGCCCCTTCCTTCAAGCGGTCGAACTTGTAGCGGCCGGGGTGGGCGATGACGGCGACGCCGCCGGCGCCGCGGATCCAGGCGAGCGCATCGGCCAGGCTGGCCCAGCGGTGCGGCACGTAGCCCGGCTTGCCTTCGGTGAGGTATTTGCGGAACACGTCCGGCAGGGTCGGACACACGCCGACTTCGACCAGGTAGCGGGCGAAATGGGTGCGCGACATGAGGTCGGGATTGCCGACATACTTGAGCGCGCCCTCGTAGGCGCCGGGAATGCCGACGGCGGCCAGCTGGGCCGCGATCTCGCGCCCGCGCGCGTCGCGCCCGCTGCGGGTGGCGGCCAGGCCGGCGCGCAGTGCCGCGTTCGTCTCGTCGACGCGCAGGCCGACGATGTGCACCGTCTCGCCCGCATAGGTGACGGAAATCTCGACGCCGGCCACGAAGCCCATGCCCAGCTCAGCCGCGGCGGCGCGCGCCTCGGCAATGCCATCCACCTCGTCGTGGTCGGTCAGCGCCCACAGCCCTACCCCGGCCGCGTGGGCCGCGGCCGCCACGGCGGACGGCGCCAGGGTGCCGTCGGACACGGTGGAGTGGCAATGCAGGTCGGCTTTGAGCATGAAGGCGTAGGCGGATGCGAAAACGCCATTGTACGCCGCCCCCCGCAAGCCAGCCGAGGGTCAGCCCGCGAGGAAGTCTTCCAGCATCTCGGCCAGCAGGGCCGGCTGGTCGTGGTGGAGCATGTGGCCGGCGTCCGGCATCATGCGCGCGGTGACGTTTTGCAGGTGGCCGAGGCGGCGGTCGATCTCGGCGCGCGCCTGCTCCTTCGGGCCCATCCACAGCCACATGTTGGTGTCGGCCGCCTCCACCCACAGCACCGGCGCGGTGATGCGGCGCCAGCAGGCCAGCACCTCCTCCGTGTGGTACAGCAGCGGACTGGGTTTCTTGTGGTTCGGGTCGCCCAGGATCTCCCATTCCCCGGCTGCGTTCTGCGCCGACCAGTGCCGGGCCAGGAAGGCGGCGCGCGTGTCCGGCAGGCGCGGATTGGTCTTCTGCAGCCGCTTGGCGACCTCCGCCTGCGAGGCGTAGGTGCGCAGGCTGGGCGGCTCTTTCAGCTCGTCCAGCCACTTGGCGTAGCGGCCGGGCGCCTGCTCGGGCGTGGTCGAGGCCAGGCCGAAGCCCTCCAGATTGATGAGCTTGCGGACGCGCTCCGGCCGCACGCCCGCGTACAGGCCGACCACGTTGCCGCCCATGCTGTGGCCGAGCAGGTTGACCGCCTCGCCCGGCGCATAGTGGTCGAGCAGGACTTCCAGATCGGCCACGTAGTCGGGAAACCAGTAGGTGTCGGCCGGCGCGCGCTCGGACAGGCCGAAACCGCGCCAGTCCGGAGCGATCACGTGCCAGTCGCCTTGCAGGCAGTCGACCACGAATTGGAAGGAGGCGGACACGTCCATCCACCCGTGCACCATGAACAGCTTGGGCGCGCCCTCCCGGCCCCAATGGCGGACGTGATAGCGCAGGCCGCGCACGGACAGGAATTCGGAGCGGGATTCTCGCATGATCGGCATTCGAAATAGAACGACCGTTCGATTATATGCCAAATCCCAAGCCGGCGCCGGACCCCGGTTTGGGTAGAGCGTAAAATAGCGGGTATTCCCATTCTGCTTTCCCTACCCATGGCCATTTACCAGCTGGGCGACGACGCGCCCGACATCGATCCTTCCGCCTATGTCGCCGACGCCGCCGTCCTGATCGGCAAGGTCACCCTCCAGGCCAACGCTTCGGTCTGGTCCGGCGTGACCATCCGCGGAGACAACGAGCGCATCACCATCGGCGCCAACAGCAACGTGCAGGAAAACTGCGTCATGCATACCGACATGGGCTTTCCGCTCGACGTGGGTGCCGACGTCACCATCGGCCACCAGGCCATGCTGCACGGCTGCACCATCGGCGCCGGCTCGCTGATCGGCATCCAGGCCATCGTCCTGAACGGCGCCAGGATCGGCAAGGGCTGCCTGGTCGGCGCCGGCGCCCTGGTCACGGAAGGCAAGGAATTCCCCGACCACTCCCTCATCATCGGCGCGCCGGCCAAGGTCGCGCGCACCCTCACGCCGGAAGAAGTCGAGCGCCTGAAGCACTCGGCCGAGAGCTACGCCGCGCGCGGCCAGCGCTTCAAGACGGACCTCACCCGCATCGGATAACCCATGAGCACCACCGAAGACACCCTCCAGAAATTCATCTTCGAAAACGCCGCCGTGCGCGGCGAATTCGTCGAGATGCGCCATGCCTGGCACGAGATCCAGGCACGCCACCACCCCTACCCGCTGGCCGTCAAGCACGTGCTGGGCGAGATGGTGGCCGCCGCCGCCCTCCTGTCGGCCAACCTCAAGTTCGACGGCTCGATCGTCATGCAGCTGCACGGCGACGGCCCGATCCGCCTGCTGGTGGTCGAATGCGACGAGGAGCTGCACGTGCGCGCCACCGCCAAGCTGGCGCCCGACGCGTCGATCCCCACCGACATGCCCCTGCGCGAGATGCTCAATGCGCACGGCAAGGGACGCTTCGTGATCACGCTCGACCCGCACGACAAGATCCCCGGCCAGCAGCCCTACCAGGGCATCGTGCCCCTCGACGGCGACAGCATGGCCACCATCATCCAGAACTACATGCTGCGCTCGGAACAGCTGGACACGCACCTCTGGCTCGCCGCGGACGACGAGGTGCTGCGCGGCCTGCTGCTGCAAAAGCTGCCGCGCCACAGCGGGCAGGAAGGCGAGCAGCCCAAGCAGGCCAGCGAGCAGGAAGACCTGGACACCTGGAACCGCGCCGTGCACCTGGCCTCCACGCTGAAACAGGAGGAGATGCTCGCGACCGACATCACGACCCTGATGAAGCGCCTGTTCTGGGAAGAGACCCTGCGCGTGTTCGAGCCGCTGCACCCCAGCTTCCGTTGCGGCTGCTCGCGCGACAAGGTCGGCAACATGCTCAAGATGCTGGGCCGGGACGAAGTCGAGGAAGCCCTGCGCGACCTGGGCGCGCTGTCGATCAACTGCGACTTCTGCGGCAAGCTGTACGAGTTCGACGCGGTCGACTGCGCCCAGCTCTTCGTCAACGACGCGCCGGTGGGCAGCCACCTGCACGCGCCGGGCGTGAAGCACTGATGCGCGGCGCGACGCGGGACCAGTTTCCCCACTTCGAGACCCTCGCGACCCGCTGGATGGACAACGACGTCTACGGCCACGTGAACAACGTGGTCTACTACTCGCTGTTCGACACCGCCGTCAACCGCTTCCTGATCGAGCGCGGCGTGCTCGATATCCACCAGGGCGAGGTGGTGGGCTACGTGGTGGACTCGGGCTGCTCCTACTTCAGCTCCATCAGCTTCCCGGACACCATCCACGCCGGCATGCGCGTGGCCAAGCTGGGCAACTCCAGCGTGCGCTACGAGATCGCGCTGTACCGCAACGACGATCCCCTGCCCTGCGCGGCCGGCCACTTTGTCCACGTCTACGTCGAGCGCAGCAGCAACCGCGCCGTGCCGATACCGGCTCCGGTGCGCGCGGTGCTGGACACCATCCAAGCGAAATAAATCATGGAAATCAAGGTCAATTTTCTCGACAAGCTGCGCCTCGAGGCGAAGTTCGACGACTTCACGGTGATCGCCGACCAGCCGATCCGCTACAAGGGCGACGGCTCGGCGCCCGGTCCCTTCGATTACTTCCTGGCCTCGTCCGCCCTGTGCGCGGCCTACTTCGTCAAGCTGTACTGCGACACGCGCAATATCCCGACCGAGAACATCCGTCTCTCCCAGAACAACATCGTCGATCCGGAAAACCGCTACCGGCAGATCTTCAAGATCCAGGTCGAACTGCCGGCCGATATCTCGGACAAGGACCGCCAGGGCATCCTGCGCTCCATCGACCGCTGCACCGTGAAGAAGGTGGTGCAGACCGGCCCCGAGTTCGTGATCGAGGAAGTCGAGAATCTGGACGCGGATGCCCAGGCCTTGCTGACGCTGCAGCCGTCCTCCGAGGCGAGCACCTACATCACGGGCAAGGACCTGCCTTTGGAGCAGACCATCGCCAACATGTCGGCCGTGCTGGCGAACCTGGGCATCAAGATCGAGATCGCTTCCTGGCGCAACATCGTCCCCAACGTATGGTCGCTGCATATCCGCGACGCGCACTCGCCGATGTGCTTCACCAACGGCAAAGGCGCGACCAAGGAAAGCGCCCTGGCGTCGGCCCTGGGCGAATACATCGAGCGGATCAACTGCAACCACTTCTACGCCGGCGAATTCTGGGGCGAGGACATCGCCAACGCGCCCTTTGTCCACTACCCGAACGAGCGCTGGTTCCAGCCGGGACCGGACGACGCGCTGCCGCCCGGGATCCTCGATCCGTACTGCCTGGAGATCTACGATCCCGAGGGCGAGCTGCGTGGCTCGCACCTCATCGACACCAACTCCGGCAACCGGGAGCGCGGCATCTGCGCCCTGCCCTTCGTGCGCCAATCCGACGGCGCGGAGGTGTACTTCCCGTCCAACCTGATCGAAAATCTCTTCGTCAGCAACGGCATGAGCGCCGGGAACACGCTGCCCGAGGCGCAGGTGCAGTGCCTGTCCGAGATCTTCGAACGCGCCGTGAAGCGCGAGATCATCGAAGGCGAGATCGCCCTGCCGGACGTGCCGCAGGAGGTGCTGGCGAAATATCCTGGCATCGTCGCCGGCATCAAGGCCCTGGAGGAACAAGGCTTCCCGGTGCTGGTGAAGGACGCCTCGCTGGGCGGGGCCTACCCCGTCATGTGCGTCACCCTGATGAATCCGCGCACCGGCGGCGTGTTCGCCTCGTTCGGCGCACACCCGAGCTTCCAGGTCGCGCTCGAACGCAGCCTCACCGAACTGCTGCAGGGCCGCAGCTTCGAAGGCCTGAACGATCTGCCGCCGCCGACCTTCGTCAGCCAGGCGGTGACGGAGCCGAACAACTTCGTCGAGCACTTCATCGATTCCAGCGGCATCGTCTCGTGGCGCTTCTTCAGCGCGAAGGCGGACTATCCGTTTGTCGAATGGGACTTCTCCGGCTCCAATACCGAGGAGGCGGCGACCCTGTTTGGCATCCTCGAAGAGATGGGCAAGGAGGTCTATGTGGCGGCCTACGATCAACTGGGCGCCGTCGCCTGCCGCATCCTCGTGCCGGGCTACTCCGAGATTTATCCGGTCGAGGACCTCATCTGGGATAACACCAACAAGGCGCTGCTGTTCCGCACGGACATCCTGAACCTGCATCGCCTCGGCGACGACCAGCTGGAGGCGCTGCTCGACCGCCTGGAAAACAGCGAACTCGATGAATATTCGGACGTGGCGACCCTGATCGGTATCGAATTCGACGAGAACACGGTCTGGGGCCAGCTCACCGTCCTGGAACTGAAACTGCTGATTCACCTCGCCCTGCAGGACTTGGAAGCCGCCCACGAATTGACGGGCGCCTTCCTGCAGTACAACGACAACACCGTCGACCGCCGCCTGTTCTACCAGGCCTTGCATGCGGTGCTGGACGTCGTGCTCGACGAGGAGCTCGAGCTGGACGACTACGTGGTCAACTTCCGCCGCATGTACGGCGACCCGCGGATGGATGCGGTGATCGGTTCGGTCGAAGGCAGCGTGCGTTTCCACGGCTTGACCCCAACCAGCATGCGGCTGGAAGGCCTGGACCGCCACCAACGCAAGATCGACAGCTACCGCAAGCTGCACGCGGCGCGCACCAAGGCCGCCGCATCCATCTAAACGCGCAGCGGGGCGCCTGCCAGGTCCAGCACGCGCTGCTGGTAGGCCGCCACGCAGGCCGCGCGCTGGATGTCGTCCATCGACTTCGGGCGGTAGACGACGAAAGGCTCCATCACGTCGAAGCCGACGAAGCCCAGGATGCCGTGCTGGATCGGGAACAGCACCTGTTCGATCGGGCCGTTGATGCCCTCGTCGGAGAACATGGCGGCGCTGCCGCCCACCGTCACCGACAGCATGGCACGCTTGCCGCGCAGGACACCGTTCTCGAACCAGCGCCCGCCACCGTAGGCGCGGCCAACCGCAAACACGCGGTCGACCCAGCCCTTGAGGATGGCGGGCAGGCCGAACCACCACAGCGGAAACTGGAACAGGAGGATGTCGCACCACGCCAGCTTGTCCATCTCGCTCTGCAGGTCGGGCACGTAGCCGTTCACGCGGCTGGCGAGTTCCTCCTCGTCGTGCTGGCGCAGCACCTGAGCGTTCGCCCGCGTGACGAAGTTGCGGCGGTCCGACACGGGGTCGAAATCCATCGCGTACAGGTCCGAGACCTGGACCTCGTGTCCGGCCTCCCGCAAGGCCCGCACGGCGGCGCGGGTGAGCACGCCGTTCAGGCTCTGCGCCTCATGGTGGGCGTGAACGATCAGGTAGCGCATGGCGTCAGCCCAGCAAGCCTTCGCGTTCCATCGCCGCGCGCACGGCGGGGCGTTCCGCGACGCGCGCCGCGTGCGCCCGCAAGGCCGGATACGGTGCCGTATCGAGCTTGAGGATCGGGCTCCAGCCGAACACGGTGAACAGGTAAGCGTCGGCCGCGCTGAAACGCTCGCCCGTCAGGTAGGGACGCGCGGACAGGTGCTTTTCCGCCACCTCCAGCAGGCGTTCCGCTGCGGGCGCCAAGGCGGAGCGCTGCGCTTCGTCGTCGCGTACCTTGAACATGCGGCCCAGGACCGGATGCGGGTCGGAGGAGACCCACGACAGCCAGCGCAGCGCCTCGACCCATTCGCGCGAGCCGTGGGAGGGCAGCACGGAAGACTGCGGCGCCAGAGCGGCCAGGTAATTCACGATCGCGACGTTCTGGGTCACCACGCTGCCATCCTCGAGTTGCAGCACCGGGACGGCGCCCTGCGGGTTGAGTTCGCGCACGCGCTCCCAGTTGTTCAATTCGATCTCGAACGGCAGGCCGGCCTCGCGGAAGGCGATATGGCAGGTCAGCGAGCAGGCGGCAGGGGCGGCAAACAACTTCATGAGAACTCCTTTAGAATTGCGGGAAGCTCCACTGTATGCGCCATGACTCGGACGATGAATGGCTCAGCGTGCGATTTTCATGTTCTTGCGTTCACCATCATGGATGTTTTGACCGATATCCTCAGCTCCAGCGGCCTCGTCACCCACCTGCTGGCGCAGCAAGCCTTCTACCGCCCGTTCGCGGTGACCTTCCCCTGCCCGCGCAGCATGGGCTTCCACGTGCTGACCCAGGGCGAGGCCTACATCCGCTCGCCGCGCCTGGCGCAGCCGATCCATCTGCGTCGCGGCGATTTCGTGCTGCTGCCGCGCGGCTTCCAGCACGAGATCGCGACCGATCCGGCCACGCCAGCGAGCGCGCGCGAGCGCATCGACTGGCAGT
>DASRUW010000606.1:0-6026 GCA_035655255.1 Telluria sp.
GAAAACACAATGAAGAAGGGCAAGCTCACGCAGGAGAAGTTCGAGCAGCGCGTGGGCCTGATCAAGGGTACGTTGTCGTACGAGGAAATTGGCCAGGCAGACATCGTGATCGAGGCCGTGTTCGAGGACATGGGCGTGAAGGAGACCGTGTTCCGCCAGCTGGACGCCACCATGAGGCCGGGCGCCATCCTCGCCACCAACACCTCCACGCTCGACGTCGACAAGATCGCCGGCTTCACCCAGCGCCCGCAGGACGTGATCGGCCTCCATTTCTTCAGCCCGGCCAACGTCATGAAGCTCCTGGAGATCGTGCGCGGCGCCGCCACCGGCAAGGACGTCCTGGCCACGGCCCTGGCCCTGGCCAAGAAGCTCAAGAAGACCGGGGTCGTCTCCGGGGTGTGCGATGGCTTCATCGGCAACCGCATGCTGGAGCAGTACAGCCGCCAGGCCGGTTTCCTGCTGGACGAAGGCGCGCTGCCGGAGCAGGTGGACAAGGCGATCGAGAAATTCGGCTTCGCCATGGGCCCGTTCCGCATGATCGACATGGCGGGCAACGACGTGAGCTGGTATATCCGGAAGCGCCGCTACATCGAGCAGCCGGAACTGGCCTACTCGAAATCGGCCGACACCCTGTGCGAGATGGGCCGCTTCGGCCAGAAGACCGGCGCCGGCTGGTACGACTACAAGCCGGGCGACCGCACCGCCTACCCGTCGCCGCTGGTGAACGAGATGATCGTCAAGCACTCGGCCGAGATCGGGGTAGAGCGCCGCAAGATTTCGGACCAGGAGATCGTCGAGCGCCTGGTCTATGCGCTCGTCAACGAGGGCGCGAAGATCCTGGAGGAGGGCATCGCCCTGCGCGCCTCCGACATCGACATGGTCTATTTGACCGGCTACGGTTTCCCGCTGCACCGCGGCGGCCCGATGCTGTACGCCGATAGCGTCGGCCTGACGAACGTCCTGATGGCGATGGAGAAATACGCCCAGGGCCGCCATGGCGAGGCCTGGACGCCGGCGCCGCTGCTGGTCCGCCTGGCCGCCGAAGGCAAGGGATTCAATTCCTAAGCTTAATTCTTGCGCAACTTCCCGCTCCGGCGTAGCATCGTCCTCTTTGATGCTGCATCGGAGAGGGTCATGGCTACCACGGCTCAGCTACTGAAACGCGCACTCAGGAAGAAGAGGCAGGCGCTGGTGAAACCGGCCGCCCCCAAGGAATCGGCGTGGGACTGCCTGCACCGGACAGTCGAAGCCGACCGCCTCGTGCGCGAACCGCGCTCCCCATCCCACCACGCCTAGAAAACGGAAAGGCCGCCCACGCACGGGCGGCCCTGGGTTGGACCCCGACCGGGGTCTGGCCCCGGTTCGGGGCCAGTTTCCGGTCTCCTTGCTACCGCTCAGTCAGCGGCGTAGATGTCGGTGTCCTTCGTCTCGCGGATGAACAGGAAGCCCACCACGGCCGTGATCAGGGCAATCACGATCGGATACCACAGACCGTAGTAGATGTCGCCCTTCATCGCGACCAGCGAGAACGAAATGGTCGGCAGCAGGCCGCCGAACCAGCCGTTACCGATGTGGTAAGGCAGGGACATCGAGGTATAGCGGATGCGGGTCGGGAACATCTCGACCAGCATGGCCGCGATCGGGCCGTACACCATGGTCACGTAGATCACCAGGATGAACAGCAGGCCGACCAGCATCGGCTTGTTGATCGCTTCCGGATCGGCCTTGGCAGGGTAGCCGGCGGCCTTCACGTGTTCAGCCAGGTTCTTCTTCAGCGCCTCGGCCTTGGCCTTGGAGTCGGCGTCGAAATCCAGGCCGGCGGCGTTCATGGTGGCGTTGAAGGACTCGATTTCCTGGTCGCCGATCTTGATCTTGGCGATGGTGCCCGGTGCGGCGTTCTGGATCGTGTAGTTGACCGAGGAGTTGGTCAGCAGTCCGGTCGCGATGTCGCAGGAGGACGGGAACTTCTTCTGGCCGGTCAGGTTGAACTGGAAGTGGCAGGTGTTCGGGTCAGCGACCACCACCACCGGCGACTTGGCCAGCGCGGATTCCAGGGCCGGGTTGCCATAGTGGGTCAGGGCGCCGAAGATCGGGAAGTAGGTCGCGGCGGCGATCACGCAGCCACCGAGGATGATGACCTTGCGGCCGATCTTGTCCGACAGCGAACCGAACACGATGAAGAACGGGGTCGCCAGCGCCAGCGAGACGGCGATCAGGATGTTGGCGGTGGCCGCTTCGATCTTCAAGGTCTGGGTCAGGAAGAACAGGGCGTAGAACTGGCCGGTGTACCAGACCACGGCCTGGCCCATGGTCAGGCCGACCAGGGCGAGGAACACGAGCTTGGCGTTGGCCGGGCGCAGGAAGGACTCGGTCAGCGGGGCCTTCGAGGTCTTGCCTTCGGCTTTCATCTTGGCGAAGGCCGGGGACTCGTTCATCGACAGTCGGATCCACACCGACACGCCGAGCAGCAGCACCGAGACCAGGAACGGGATGCGCCAGCCCCAGGCGGCGAACTCCGGCTCGCCCATCGAGGTGCGGGTGCCGAGGATCACGAGCAGGGACAGGAACAGGCCGAGCGTGGCGGTGGTCTGGATGTAGGAGGTGAACATGCCGCGCTTGCCGTGCGGCGCGTGTTCGGCCACGTAGGTTGCCGCGCCGCCGTACTCGCCGCCCAGGGCCAGGCCTTGCAGCAGGCGCAGGGACACGAGGATCACCGGGGCCGCCATGCCGATCGAGTCGTAGCTGGGCAAGAGGCCGACGATGAAGGTCGAGCCGCCCATGATCAGGATGGTGATCAGGAAGGTGTACTTACGGCCGATCATGTCGCCCAGGCGGCCGAACACCAGCGCGCCGAACGGACGCACCAGGAAGCCGGCCGCGAAGGTCAGCAGGGCGAAGATGAAGGAGGTGGTCGGGTCGCCTTTGAAGAACTGCTTGCCGATGATGGCGGCCAGCGAGCCGTACAGGTAGAAGTCGTACCATTCGAACACGGTACCGAGGGACGACGCAAAGATGACCTTGCGCTCCTCTTTGTTCAATCCGCCCGTACGGGCGGCGCCGCCAAGATTGGCGGCAGCGGAATTTGCCATAGTTGTCTCCGTTGTTGATATATCCGGTTGCGGATAGCCGATTTGTATCGTTCGACTGTGACGGAGTGTGGCGACTTAAACTTACGGCATGCTTGCATCAAACTTACACGTAACTTACAGATGTTTGCCGGCCTCCCGCATGGTCAGGCCGGACAGGGCGCTCTTTTCGGCCACCAGGAAGGTGCGCCTTACCACGGCGCCGATCACGGCGGCCAGCGCGTCGACCGTGTCCCACCAGGGCTGGCGGCGGACCAGCGCCAGCAGGGCAGGGAGGTCTTGCGCGCCCAGCTTCTTCTGGTAGTGGGTGAGCAGGTCGATGGCGGCGTACTGGTATTCCCGTTCGGGCAAGGACCATAAGCTGCCGGCGGCGGCGAGCAGCGCGCGTGCATCGAGTTCCTTGGCGGCCGCCAGCGCCGCCCGCAAGGCCGCCCGCCGCTGCGGCGTGCCGATGCCGAGGAAGGGGCAGCGGTCCTGCATGTACGCGCGCATCGGCGCGGCGCGCGCCGGGTCGGCGAGGGGGCCGAGCGCGGCCTGGCAGTGCTGGACGAAGTTGTCGGTCATGGCATTTTGCGAACGATCGTTCTTAATTGTGCTATTCTCGTCCGATCCAGACGAACAAGGAAACCCAACATGATAGACGCAGTCATCGTATCGACGGCCCGCACCGGGCTCGCCAAGTCCTGGAAGGGCGCGTTCAACATGACCCATGGCGCCACGCTCGGCGGCCACGTGCTGGCGGCGGCCATCGACCGCGCCGGCATCGAGGCGGGCGAGGTCGAGGACGTGCTGATGGGCTGCGCCAATCCGGAGGGCGCGACCGGCGGCAACATCGCGCGCCAGATCGCCCTGCGCGCGGGCTGCCCGGTGACGACGGCGGGCATGACCGTCAACCGCTTCTGCTCCTCGGGCCTGCAGACGATCGCGCTGGCGTCCCAGCGCATCCTGGCCGGCGAAGGCGAGATCTATGCGGCCGGCGGCGTCGAATCCATCTCCTGCGTGCAGCAGGAAATGAACACCCACATGTACCGCGAGCTCTGGCTTAGCGAGCACAAGCCGGAAATCTACTGGCCCATGCTGCAGACGGCGGAGACCGTCGCCAAGCGCTACCAGATCAGCAAGGAGCGCCAGGACGAATACGGGGTGCGCAGCCAGCTGCGCGCGGCCCAGGCGCAGGCCGAGGGCTTGTTCGACCGCGAGATCGTGCCGATGACGACCGTGATGGGCGTGGCCGACAAGGCCAGCGGCATGCTGACCACGCGCGAGGTCACCATCCGCGCCGACGAGGGCATCCGCGCCGACACGACGCTCGAAGGCGTGTCCAAGATCCGCACCGCGGTGCCGGGCGGCGTCATCACGGCCGGGAACGCGAGCCAGTTCTCGGACGGCGCCTCCTGCGCCATCGTCATGCACAGCCGCGTGGCGGCGGCCAAGGGCCTGGAGCCTCTCGGCATCTTCCGCGGCTTTGCGGTGGCCGGCTGCGAGCCGGACGAGATGGGCATCGGCCCCGTGTTCGCGGTGCCGAAGCTGCTGGCCAAGGCCGGCCTCGCGGTCGACGACATCGGCCTGTGGGAGTTGAACGAAGCGTTCGCCGTGCAGGTGCTGTACTGCGCCGACCGCCTCGGCATTCCGCTGGAGCGCCTGAACGTGAACGGCGGCGCGATCGCGGTCGGCCACCCGTATGGCGTGTCCGGCGCGCGCCTGGTGGGCCACGCGCTCATCGAAGGAAAGCGGCGCGGCGTGAAGTACGTCGTGGTGACCATGTGTATCGGCGGCGGCCAGGGCGCCGCGGGCCTGTTCGAGGTGGCATAAATGTTGAAGCACATCGTGATGTGGAAGCTGAAGGAGTCCGCGGAGGGCGCGGACAAGGCCACCAATGCGCGCCTGATGAAGGAGAAGCTGGACGCCTGCGCCGGCATCGTCCCCGGCATCCTCAAGTTCGAGGTAATGCTGGCCCAGCCGGGCCTGGAGGCGACCTACGACGTGGTGCTGTACTCCGAGTTCGCGGACCAGGAGGCGCTGGCCGCCTATGCCAGCCACCCGGTGCACAAGGCCGTGATCCCCTTCATCGGTGCGGTGCGCGACGCGCGCCAGTGCATGGACTACATCGTATGAACGCCCGCACCACGGAGCAGCTGTTTTCCCTGCGCGGCAAGACCGCGCTGGTGACGGGCGGCTCGCGCGGCCTGGGCCTGCAGATGGCCGAGGCGCTGGGCGAGCAGGGCGCGCGCGTGGTGGTGGCGGCGCGCAAGCAGCAGGAGCTGGACGCCGCCGTGGCCCACCTCAAGGCGCGCGGCATCGCCGCCAGCGCCATCGCGGCGGACCTGGCGCAGGACGGCCAGCCGGCCGCGCTGGCCGAGGCGGCCATGCGCGAACTGGGCCAGATCGACATCCTCGTCAACAATGCCGGCGCCACCTGGGGCGCGCCGGCCGAGGACTATCCGGCCGATGCCTGGGATCGCGTGATGAACCTGAACGTGCGCGCGATCTTCCTGCTGTCGCAGGCTGTCGCCAAGGCCTCGATGATCCCGCGCCGGTACGGGCGCATCCTGAACGTGGCCTCGATCGCTGGCCTGGCGGGCAACCCGCCGGGGACGATCCAGACCATCGCTTACAATACGTCCAAGGCCGCGCTGATCAACTTCACGCGCACCCTGGCCGGGGAATGGGGCCGCCATGGCATCACGGTCAATGCGATCGCGCCGGGCTTCTTCCCGTCCAAGATGACCAAGGGGGTGCTCGATGCGCTCGGGGCCGACAAGCTCGCGCGCGGCGCGCCGCTGGGGCGCATCGGCGACGACGAGGACCTGAAGGGCGCCACCGTGCTCTTCGCCTCCGACGCGGGCAAACACATCACGGGCCAGGTGCTGGCCGTGGACGGCGGGGTATCCGCCGTCTAGGCACTCCCGTCATCCCCGCGGAAGCGGGGACCTCTGCGCG
>DASRUW010000607.1:0-8161 GCA_035655255.1 Telluria sp.
GCTCGATGGGCGCAGCGTCGCCGATGTGGAGCGCTCGCTGCAAGCGGCCATCCAGGAGTCCCGCCTTGGCTTGCAGGCGCGCCAGACCGCGGCCGCCGACGCCGCCCTCACCCTCGGCAATGCCCGCACCGCCCTCGGCCACGCGCGGAGCGCCGCCCTGGCCACCGGGGACGCCCTTGCGCGCGCCGCGGCCGCTCTGGATGACTGGTGCGCGAACTTCGGCGCCCTCGACCGCGCCACCCTGGTCCGCCTGCTGGCGCACGACCACGCGTGGATCGGCGCGGAACGCGCGGCGCTCGAAGCGCTCGAACGCGCAACCGTCTCCGCATCGACCGTACTGGATGAACGCCGCGCGCGCCGCGCACAGCACCAGCACACCCGTCCGCACACTTTGCCGGAGAATCCGGACACCTTGCCAGGCGCACTGGCACAGGCAGCCGAACTGTGCCGGTCCCTGAACGACGCCGTCCTGGAACAGCGGGTGCAGCTGAAGCAGGACGATGAACGGCGCGCGGCCACCAGCGCGATCCAGCGGCAGCTCACCGCCCAGCAGGAAGAAGAGCGGCGCTGGGCCAGGCTCGATGAGCTGATCGGATCCGCCGACGGCAAGCGCTTCCGCAACTACGCCCAGCAGTACACCCTCGACGCCCTGCTCGGCTATGCCAACCATCACCTGCGCCAGTTGGCCCGCCGCTACCGCCTCGAACGTATCGCCACCGCCAGCGGACCTTCGCTGGGCCTGATGGTGCGCGACCAGGACATGGGCGGCGAGGTGCGCTCCGTGCACTCGCTCTCGGGCGGCGAAACCTTCCTGGTCTCGCTGGCGCTGGCCTTGGGCCTGGCCTCGCTGTCGTCGAACCGCGTGAAAGTCGAATCGCTGTTCATCGACGAAGGCTTCGGCAGTCTCGATAGCGACACCTTGCGTGTGGCGATGGACGCCCTGGACGCGCTCCAGTCGCTGGGCCGAAAGGTGGGCGTCATCTCCCACGTCCAGGAAATGACGGAGCGGATCTCCACCCGCATCCTGGTGCAGCCCGCCGGCGGCGGAACCAGCACCATCCGCGTCGCCTGAGCCGGCGGTGTAGAATCGCCCCTTTTTTCCAGCTCCCGATTCGCCATGAAACCTGCGCGCTTCCTCACCTTCAAGTGTGTCAAATGCGGCAAGCCGGTCAAAGTCCACCTGCAGAAAGTGTCGGCCTGCTCCCACATCCAGCCTTACCAGGGCATTTGCGACTGCGGCGAAGTCCGGCGCCACGCCACCGGCGACAAGGCCGCCGTCGAGTCCTTTCTGGCGTCGACCGACAGTCACTGGCACCATCATCACTAAAGGTCTAAAGAAACCGTTTGCGCGGCCGTTATTGCAAGTATGACCACGTCTTTGCAGTAGGGCCGACCATGAACACGCTGACAACACCTGCCTTGGCGGGCCCGGTCGGCGGCGCGCCTCCCAACAGCGCCGCCGCCCCGGCCCAGCCGCCCGCGCGCCCGCTCCCGCCACCCATCGACGTGCCGGAGGCGCCCGAGCCCACCCTCAGCGGGCGCGTGGCGGAGCTGCGCGACGCGTCGGCCGATGCCGCCCGGGGCTTGCTGGGACAGGTGGCCGAATCCCTGTTCGGCAAGGGCGCGCGGATCCAGTTCAACGAAGTCGCCAGCGAGGCGGGCGCGCAGTTCGCGACGGCGCAGGTCCAGACCGATGGCGGCCAGGGGGCGGCATTCAGCTTGAACGAAAGCGCCCATTTCATCGGCAAGGGCCAGATCGTCACGGCCGACGGCAGCCACTACGATTTCGAAATCGAACTGCAGTACGATGCGCATGCCGAAGCGGCGGCCCGGCAAAGCGCGCCGTCGGATGGCCAGGTTGCGCCCGATCTGGTGGCGCTGACAGGACGCGCCCTTCCCCAGATTAAGCTTCCGGGCGGCCTGGACGACCTGTTCAAGCTCCTCGGCCGCGAACTGAGCGCCAAGGTGGAAGGCAAGGACGGCGCAACGCAAGGCCAGCTCACCCTGCGCCTGCTGCGCCTCGTGAACACGGCCGCCCTGCTTGCGCCCAAGGCGCAGCCCCAGGAAAGTCCGGCAAAAGTCGCCAGCACCTACGCGCAGACCGCTGCCGCGAGCTGAATCGGCGCGCCCGTATAATGGCGCGATGGCAGACACCCAACTCATCCAATGGACCGAGAACGGCCAGGCGCATAGCGCGCGCTGGCACTCCGAAAGCGGCTGGCCCGCGCCGCGCAAGGTCGCCCTGGCCGACGACACCACGCCGGCCGACGCCGCGTTCCGTCTGGCCAGCGAAGGCACTGCCCTGCTGTGGCGGGGCGACTTCCAGAACGCACGCCAAATGCTGCAAGCGCTGGCCCGGCGCGCCGACCACAAGGGCCGCGGAAAGCGCGCCAAAGCGCCCAAGCAGCCGGCCACGCTGACCGAAGCCTTTCACCTGCATCGCATGGCCCAGGCGCAGCGCGCCCGCATTCTGTCCATGCTCCTGATCCCGTTCGAGCCCGGCTACCGCATTCCACTGCGCCGCGCACCGGACGTGGCGGAAGCCTGCCGCGAAGCCTACGGTGCAGCCGACGGCACCTTCGTGATCGCATTGCGCGAACTGCTCGGCGTAATCGGCGCCCACGAATGGCGCAAGAACGGCGTGCCCATTCCAGCCTTGGGCGGTGAACGCATCCATCCATGGTACGGGGTGTTTTCCCCGATCCGCGGCGAATACGTGGACCTGGTGGCGCAAGCGCCGCTGCCCGCCGGGACGCGCACCGCGTTCGACATCGGCGTCGGCACCGGCGTGCTGGCCGCCGTGCTGGCGCGGCGCGGTATCCAGCGCGTCACCGGCACCGACCAGGACGAGCGTGCCCTCGGCTGCGCGCGCGCCAACATCGCCCGGCTCGGATTGGAAGACCGCGTCGACGTCGTCGCCGCCGACCTGTTCCCGCCCGGCCGCGCCGACCTCGTGGTCTGCAACCCGCCCTGGCTGCCGGGCCGCCCCAGCGCGTCGATCGAAGGCGCCGTGTACGACCCGGACAGCCGCATGCTCAATGGCTTCCTGGGCGGGTTGAAGGACCACCTCGAACCGCACGGCGAGGGCTGGCTGATCCTGTCCGACTTCGCCGAGCATCTCGGCCTGCGCACGCGCGAGCAGCTGCTGGCGTGGATCGCCGACGCGGGCCTGGTCGTCACCGGCCGCCACGACGTTCGCCCCGTCCACGGCAAGGCGCGCGACGCCGCCGACCCGCTGCATGCGGCGCGCGCGGCGGAAGTGACCTCGCTCTGGCGCCTCGCGGCGGCGGCATAGGATGCGCGGCTTGCCGTGGCGGCGGCCAGGCAGTACAATGCGCGCCTCTGACGCGGGGTGGAGCAGTCTGGCAGCTCGTCGGGCTCATAACCCGAAGGTCACAGGTTCAAATCCTGTCCCCGCAACCAAATACCTGTCGCGTGACGCCCGATGAGAGACAAGAAAGACAACGCGACACTCGAACTTCCCGGCTTCTCCGACACGTCCCAGTTGGCACTGAGCCTGCCGGCTGAACCGCCGCGAGTCACCCGCCCACGCGTGCGCCGCGCGCCGCTGCACCAGGAACAGCTCGAGCTGCTCGAAGAGACCGACGCCACCGGCCTGCCCGTGTGGAAGCGCGACCCGCACCTGGACCTCACCGGACTGCCCGTCTGGGCCAAAACCTGACCACCCGCGGGAAGCCGCAGGACGATCGAACATGACATCCTTCAGCAGCCTGCCCCTCTCGCCCGCGATGCTCGCCAACCTGGCGGCCCTCGGCTACCACGACATGACCGGCATCCAGGCCGCGGCGCTGCCGCACGTGCTAGCGGGCCGCGACCTGATCGCCCAGGCGGCGACCGGCAGCGGCAAGACCGCCAGTTTCGGCCTCGGCATCCTGCACCGCATCAACCCCGCCTGGTTCGCCGTGCAGGGACTGGTGATGTGTCCCACGCGCGAGCTGGCCGACCAGGTTGCGGGCGAATTGCGCCGCCTGGCGCGCGCCCTGCCCAACGTGAAGATCCTGAGCCTGACCGGCGGCGTGCCGATGCGCCCGCAGATCGCCTCGCTCGAACATGGCGCCCACATCGTGGTGGGCACGCCGGGCCGCATCCGCGACCATCTGTCGCGCGGCACCCTGCGCCTCGAGCACGTGCGCACCCTGGTGCTGGACGAGGCGGACCGCATGACCGACATGGGCTTCTACGACGACATGGCGGCCATTGCCTGCGAATGCCCGCGGACCCGCCAGACGCTGCTCTTTTCCGCCACCTATCCCGACGATATCCGCGCCGCCAGCGCGCCGTTCCTGGCCGATCCGGTCGAAGTGCGGGTCGACGCGGCCCCGGAGCAGCGCCGCATCACGCAGCGCTTCTACGAGATCGGCTTCGATGGCCGCGCCCAGGCCGTGTCCGCGCTGCTGAAGCAGGAGCGCCCCGTGTCGGCCCTCGTGTTCTGCAACACCAAGGCCCGCTGCCGCGAACTGACGGACGAACTGCGCCAGCACGGCTTCTCGGCGCGCGTGCTGTACGGCGAACTGGAACAACGCGAACGCGACGAGATCCTGGTGCTGTTCTCCAACCGCAGCTGCTCCGTGCTGGTCGCCACCGACGTGGCCGCGCGCGGGCTCGACATCCAGGACCTCGACCTGGTCGTCAACGCCGACATCGCAAGAGACCCCGAAATCCACGTGCACCGCATCGGCCGCACCGGCCGCGCCGGGAAGGAAGGCCTGGCGGTGTCGCTGTGCGCACCCAACGAAAAGAAGTGGGCCGATGCGATCGCCCGCTACCAGGACATCGCATTGACCTGGGAACCGCTGCCGGAAACCGTGGATGACACGCCGATCGACCCCGCGCCCATGCTCACACTGTGCATCATGGGCGGCAAGCGCCACAAGCTGCGTCCCGGCGACGTGCTGGGCGCGCTGACCGGCGACGGCGGCCTGACGCGCGAACAGGTGGGCAAGATCAGCGTCTTCGAGTTCGCCACCTATGTCGCACTGGATCGCCGCATCGCGCAGGCCGCGCTGGCACGCCTGTGCGCTGGCGCCGCGCCCGGCCCCGACTTCGGCGTCATCAAGGGCCGCAGCTTCAAGATGCGCCTGATGGAAGACTAGGCCTTCACCGAGGCGGGAAAGGACGGCGCCCTCCGATGCAGGGTGGCCTGTTCATAGGCATAGGCCATCCCGATCAGCGCCGCGTCGGTCCACGCCGTGCCGACGAACGACAGGCCGAACGGCAGGCCGTGCGCATACCCCGCCGGCACCGTCACGTGCGGATAGCCGGCCACCGCGGCCGGCGACGAGAAGCTGCCGCCGTAATGGTCGCCGTTGATATAGTCCGTCAACCAGGCCAGTCCGCCCGTGGGGGCGACCAGGGCGTCGAGGCGCTGCTCGCGCAGCACCTTGTCGATCCCCTCTTCGCGGGAATAGCGCCGGTTGTTGGCCAAGGCATCGCGATAGGCCTTGTCGCCCAGGCTCCCCTTGGCAGCGCTGGCGACCAGGTGCTCCTGGCCGAAATAGCGCAGTTCGCGCGCCGCCTGCCTGTCGTTGAAGGCGACGATGTCCGCCATGGTCTTGACCGGCGCATGCGGAGCGTACTCGGCCAGATAGGTTTCCAGATCGGGCTTGAATTCGTAGAGCAGCACTTCCAGTTCGCTGTCGTCGTACTTGTTCGAGTTGGGCACTTCGACATCGACCAGTTCTGCGCCGAGCTTGCGCAGCACGTCGAGTTCCAGCGTGAAGCCGGCGTCGACGGCGGGGTTGTGACTCATGAAGTTGCGGGCCACGCCGAGACGCTTGCCCTTGAGGGCGTTGCGATCCAGGGCGCGGACGAAGTCGGCGGCCTTGCCGGCGGAGGCCGCGGTCGCACTGTCCGCACTGTCCACGCCAGCCAGCGCAGCGAGCAGGCAGGCCGCATCGGCGACCGTGCGCGCCATCGGCCCGGCCGTGTCCTGCGAATGGGCGATGGGAATGATGCCGCTGCGCGAGACCAAACCCAGCGTCGGCTTGATGCCCACGATGCCGCAGGTGGACGCCGGCGAGACGATCGAACCGTCCGTTTCCGTGCCCACCGCCAAGGTGGCCAGGGACGCCGCCATCGCCGCGGCGGAGCCGCTGCTCGAACCGCTGGTGTTGCGGTCGAGGGCATACGGGTTGCGGGTCAAGCCGCCGCGCCCGCTCCAGCCGCTGGTCGAATGCGTGGACCGCATATTGGCCCACTCCGACAGATTGGTCTTGCCGAGAATGACCGCGCCCGCCTTGCGCAGCTGCGCGGCCACGAAGGCGTCCTTCTTCGCCCGCACGCCGTCGAGGGCCAGCGAGCCGGCGCTGGTGCTCATGGCGTCGCCGGTGGCGATATTGTCCTTGATGAGGACGGGAATGCCGTGCAGGGGGCCGCGCACCTTGCCCGCCTTGCGCTCGCGGTCAAGGTCGCCCGCGATCTTCAGCGCATCGGGGTTGAGTTCGATGACTGCGTTGAGCCGCGGACCAGCCTTGTCGATGGCCGCGATCCGCGCGAGATAGGACTGCACCAGCGCATGCGATGTGAGGCTGCCCTGCTCCAACGCCTTCTGCTGCTCGGCCGCGCCCGCCTCGAGCAAGGCGCCCGGCGCCGCCTGCGCGGGCAGCACGCCCGCCATCCCCAGCGCCGCGCCGGCGCCCAGGAATTCCCTTCTCTGCATGTCTGCTCCCGAACCGAATGAACAGCGGGGAGCATAGCCCGAGCGGATCGGCGCGGCAATCCGTACAGCTGAGCCACACGTTACCAATGCTATAATTTTTATTTTTTTGCAGTAACAAACATGCCGACGATCCTGCTAACCACCAACACCGACCCCGGTCTCCCGGCAATCTCCTTCGACGGCCACAAGATTGCGGTCGCGGTCAACGGCAGCGTGCAAATACTGGGGGCGGACACGAACGAACGCGGCATCCTGCTGATCGATACCACCAGCGGCACCTACCAGCATACCGAAGGGAGCGTGCACCTGCCGACCAACCCGTCGCTCAGCAGTGATGGGGCGACGGTGCTATTCCAGAGCGCTGACCTGTTTCTGGCTAGCGGAGCGCTGCTTACGACGCCCCTTTCGAAGGCCCTGTACGCCACGCATATCGGGGACACGCAGCCGGGCGTGGCCAACGGCTTTGGGGACCATTATATTTCGATAGACAGCATCCTCGCCGGTGCGGTCCTGTCCGGCAACGGGCGCTTTGCCGCGCTGTATGGCATCGAGATCGCGAACGGCATCCTGCCGGCGATCTTCAAGATCGACCTGCTCAACCATACCTACGCGACGGTGTTCGATTTTCCCTACGAAGCAGGCACCAGCTATCTGGGGAGCAGTCCCGCTTTATCGAATGACGGACGTTTCGTCGCGTTCGCGGCCAACCAACGCGGCCGCCTCGACGATCCGGTTCGCCTCGACGTCTACGAGCGCGATACGAGCACCGGAGCACTGGTGACGCTGAACACCGAACCCGATGGACGTGTTCCCGCCAGGACCGCTTTCGATCCGACCGGGATCTCCAGCGACGGCCGCTATGTCGCCTTCCACGGCTACGGTCTGACTGCCAAGGGTGAGCTCGATTATGGAGCGGGACATGTCTACGTGAAAGACACCCGCACCGGAGCGCTGATCGATGCCGCGACCAGCGCGTCCGGGACGCCAGTGACCCATCCTGAACTGATCGGCTTGTCCGACAACGGACGCTATGTGGCATTCACAACCTTCGACGGGATTGGACCGGCGCCGCACGACTACAGCAAGTCCTACGTGTACGTAAAAGACCTCCAGACCGGCGGAATCGCCGCGTTCGCAGTCGACGACTGGATCACGCACGCCGCCTTGAGCGGGGATGGCCAGACCCTCGCCGCCGTGACACAGAACGGGACGCAATACGAAGTCGTCACTGCCAACCTGTCGGCGTTCATGACCGTCAGCAGCAACGACGACATCGCCGGCACCGCCAACGGCGACACCCTCATCGGCTATCTGGGCGACGACCGCTACATCGTCAATCACAGCAAGGACGTGGTGGTCGAATACGCGGAGGGTGGCACCGACACTGTCGTCGCTTCCGTCGACTATGCGCTGCCCGATAACGTGGAAAACCTGGCCGCGGCCGGCACGACGGCGCTCGCCCTGGGCGGCAACGCGCTGGCC
>DASRUW010000608.1:0-4080 GCA_035655255.1 Telluria sp.
CTTCGCTTTTGGCGGGTCGGCGCTGTTCGCCACCTCTTACTACGTGGTGCAGCGCACCTCCCACGCGCGTCTCTACTGCGACCGGCTCGCCGCCTTTACCTTTTGGGGCTGGCAGGCGGTAATCGTGCTGGCTGCGATCACCCTGCCGATGGGCATCACCACCTCCAAGGAATACGCCGAGCTCGAATGGCCGATCGACATCCTCATCGCCGTGGTCTGGGTGTCGTACGCCATTGTCTTCTTCGGCACGCTGGTCAAGCGCAAGACTCCGCACATCTATGTCGCCAACTGGTTCTTCGCGGCGTTCATCATCACCGTGGCGGTGCTGCACATCGGCAACAGCATGGCGATCCCGGTCAGCCTCACCAAGTCGTACTCGGTGTACGCCGGCGTGCAGGATGCGATGGTGCAGTGGTGGTACGGCCACAACGCGGTCGGCTTCTTCCTCACCGCCGGGTTCCTCGGCATGATGTACTACTTCGTGCCCAAGCAGGCCGGGCGCCCGGTGTATTCGTACCGACTGTCGGTCGTGCACTTCTGGGCGCTGATCTTCACCTACGTGTGGGCCGGCCCGCACCACCTGCACTACACCGCGCTGCCCGACTGGACCCAGTCGCTCGGCATGGTGATGTCGCTGATCCTCCTCGCTCCGTCCTGGGGCGGCATGATCAACGGCATGATGACCCTCTCGGGCGCCTGGTACAAGCTGCGCACCGATCCGCTGCTCAAGTTCATGATCGTGTCGCTGTCCTTCTACGGCATGTCGACCTTCGAAGGCCCGATGATGTCGATCAAGACCATCAACTCGCTGTCGCACTACACGGACTGGGGCATCGCCCACGTCCACTCGGGCGCCCTCGGCTGGGTCGGTTTCATCACCATGGGTTCGATCTACTACCTGCTGCCGCGCCTGGCCGGCAAGCGCGAGATGTGGAGCATGCGCCTGGTCGAGATCCACTTCTGGGTCGCCACCATCGGCGTGGTCCTGTACATCGCTTCGATGTGGATCGCCGGCGTGATGCAGGGCCTGATGTGGCGCGCCGTGAATCCGGACGGCACCCTGACCTATACCTTCGTGGAAGGCGTGAAGGCGACCTATCCGTACTACGTGGTGCGTTTCCTGGGCGGCTCGCTGTACCTGTCGGGCATGCTGTTGATGGCCTACAACACCTGGAAGACCTTCAGCGGCGGCGTGTTCGCCGACGCGAAGATCCCGAGCCTGGCCAAGACGCCGGAAGCGGCCCACGCATAATCGGAGCACAAGATGAAATTTACCCATGAAATGATCGAAAAAAGCCCGGCGCTCCTGATCGCGCTGGTGCTGGCGGTGGTGTCGGTCGGCGGGCTGGTCGAGATCGTCCCGCTGTTCTTCCAGAAGTCCACGGTGGAGCCGGTGGCGGGCCTCAAGCCCTATTCGCCGCTGCGCCTGGCCGGCCGCGACGTCTACATCCGCGAAGGCTGCTACAACTGCCACTCGCAGATGATCCGTCCGTTCCGCGCCGAAACCGAGCGCTATGGCCACTACTCGGTGGCCGGCGAATTCGTCTACGACCACCCGTTCCAGTGGGGCTCCAAGCGCACCGGCCCGGACCTGGCGCGCGTGGGCGGCCGCTACTCCAACGAGTGGCACCAGACCCACCTGAACAACCCGCGCGACGTGGTTCCGGAATCGAACATGCCGGGCTACCCGTGGCTGTCCCAGAACAAGCTGGAACCGCAGTCGATCCAGCCGCGCATGCGCGCCTTGAAGCGCATCGGCGTGCCGTACACGGACGCCGAGATCGCGGCCGCACCGGCGGAACTGGAAGGGAAGACCGAGCAGGACGCGCTGATCGCCTACCTGCAGGGCCTGGGCACTCTGATCAAATCGAGGAACTGAAACAATGGAAGCGCTATTTGATGAATTGAGCCGCTGGATGACCGTGGTGAGCACGGCGACTTTCCTCGGCATCGTAGCCTGGGCCTACAGCAAGCGCCGGGCCCCCGAGTTCGAAGTGGCGGCGCAGCTGCCGTTCGCCGACGACGACCGCGCCACCGGCAAGGAGGGCGGCCATGTCTGACTTCATCGATCCGTTCTGGAACGGCTATGTCGCGATCATCACGATCCTGTCGATCCTGGGTTGCGGCCTGCTCCTGTGGTCCCAGTCGCGCATCAAGGTCGACGCCGCCGAAGCGGCCAAGCTCGGCCCGGACAAGGTCGGCACCACCGGCCACGTGTGGGATGAGAACCTGACCGAGTTGAACACGCCGATGCCGCGCTGGTGGATGTTCCTCTTCTATATCACCATCGTGTTCGGCGCGATCTACCTGGTCCTGTACCCCGGCCTGGGCAGCAACAAGGGCAAGTACGGCTGGACCTCGGCCCAGGCCTACAAGACCGAGCTGGCCGCGGCCGATGCCGAATACGGTCCGCAGTTCGCCCAGTATCTCAAGACGGATCTGAAGGCGGTGGCCGCCGACCAGAAGGCGCACGCCATGGGCGAGCGCCTGTTCCTGACCTACTGCGCCCAGTGCCACGGTTCCGACGCGCGCGGCAGCAAGGGCTTCCCCAACCTGACCGACAAGGACTGGCTGCATGGCGGCGAGCCCGAGACGATCAAGAAGACCATCATGGAAGGCCGTCACGGCGTGATGCCGACCATGGCCGCGGCCCTGGGCAGCGACCAGGACGTGGAAAACGTCGCGCACTACGTCGTCAGCCTGTCGGGCGGCACGGCCGATCCGGTCAAGGCCGAACTGGGCAAACCCAAGTTCGCCGCCTGCGCGGCCTGCCACGGCGCGGACGCCAAGGGCAACCAGATGATCGGCGCGCCCAACCTGACCGACAAGATCTGGCTCTACGGCGGCAGCGTGGAAACCGTCATGGAGACGATCCGCAAGGGCCGCGACAACACCATGCCGACCTTCGGGGAATTCCTCGGTGAAGGCAAGGCCCACGTGCTCGCGGCGTATGTCTGGAGTCTCTCCAACGAACCGACGAGCGTCGCCAAGAAGTGAAACCTGCTGTCAGCAAGACCATGAAGCAAACCGAACCCCAGACTGCCGTCATCCACATGTATGCCAAGCGCGAGGACATCTTCCCGCGCGAGGTGAGCGGGCGCTATGCGCGCATCCGTTGGCTGTGCGTGTGGCTGACGCAGCTGGTGTTCTACGGGCTGCCCTGGCTGAACTGGAACGGCCGCCAGGCCGTCCTGTTCGACCTCGGCGCCCGTAAGTTCTACCTGTTTGGACTAGTCCTGTGGCCACAGGACTTTATCTATTTGGCGGCGCTGCTCATCATCTCCGCCTACTCGCTGTTCCTGTTCACGGCCATCGCCGGGCGGGTATGGTGCGGCTTCGCCTGTCCGCAGACGGTCTACACCGAGATCTTCATGTGGATCGAGCGGAAGATCGAGGGTCCCCGCAGCGCGCGCATGCGCCTGGCCAAATCGCCCTGGAACGTCGACAAGTTCGCCCGCAAGTTCGCCAAGCACGCGATCTGGGGCGGCGTCGCCCTGTGGACCGGCTTCACCTTCGTGGCCTACTTCACGCCGACCGCGCGCCTGGTGCAGGAAGTGGCGACCATGGCGCTCGGCCCGTGGGAGACCTTCTGGATCCTGTTCTACGCCTTCGCCACCTACGGCAACGCGGGCTGGATGCGCGAGCAGGTCTGCAAGTACATGTGCCCCTACGCCCGCTTCCAGAGCTCGATGTTCGACAAGGACACCCTGATCATCAGCTACGACGTCGAGCGCGGCGAGCCGCGCGGCGCCGGCAAGGGCGAGCGCGCCGGCCTGGGCGACTGCATCGATTGCTCGATGTGCGTGCAGGTCTGCCCGACCGGCATCGATATCCGCAACGGCTTGCAGTACGAGTGCATCGGCTGCGCCGCCTGCATCGACGCCTGCGACGCGGTGATGGACACTTCGCAGCCCAGCCTGTGCCTGGGACAGTCAAAAAGATTCCTGCGGTAAGGCTGCGCCAGCCCAGCTCTTCTTAAGGATATTCTCCGATTTGCTGTTGCTGTTGCCTCTTCGCAACGACAACACAACCAGGTATGTTCGTTATGAATTATCCTCCACAGTCAGGTACAATTCTGGC
>DASRUW010000609.1:0-5167 GCA_035655255.1 Telluria sp.
GCGCCTCCAGCGCGACGCCGACCAGGGACTGGTTGATCACGGCGGTCGGGCCGCCCCCTTGCGCTACCAGGATCTTTCCGGATGCCATTGCACTGCCTCCACTCAGCGTTGTCGGTCTGATCATGGTACTGCATTTCCCCGGCAGCGGCACCGCGTGACATTGTCACATTTTTGATACGTTTGTTAATTGCATGACATCGTTTCCCGTACAAAGTTGCATTCCGCTCGCATAATCAAATTGCGGTCGGGAAAAAAGACAGGCCGAGATGCCGGACCCGCCGCCTAGTGGATTGGTAAGTCAACGAACGACTTTGACCTGGAGGGATCTCATGCGGTACACACCGATTTATCTTGCCTGCGCCGTGCTGGCCCAGACGCTTCCCGCCGCCGTGCTGGCGGCCGAACCCAACGACGACCAGACCGCTCCCGCGCCCGCCCAGGCCGCGCCGGCCGCCACCCCGCCGAAAGCTGCCGTGCAAGTGGTGGAAACCTTCGGCCGCGGCCAGAGCCGCCAGGTGCAGAACATCTCGCGCAGCGACATGGCCAAGCTGGTCCCCGGCAGCAGCCCTTTCAAGGCCATGGAAAAGCTACCCGGCGTGAGCTTCCAGTCGGCCGACGCGTTCGGCATCTACGAATGGTCCACCCGCCTGTCGATCCGCGGCTTCAGCCAGAACCAGCTGGGCTTCACGCTGGACGACATCCCGCTCGGCGACATGAGCTATGGTAATCACAACGGCCTGCACATCAGCCGCGCCATCTCGCCCGAGAACCTGGTGCGCGTCGCGGTGTCGCAGGGCGCGGGCGGGCTGGGCACGGCCTCGACCAGCAACCTGGGCGGCACCGTGCAGTTCGTGATGCAGGACCCGTCCGAGGCGATGGGTTTCCAGGCCACCGAGACGGTCGGCAGCGAGAACACCAGCCGCACCTACGCCCGCTTCGACTCCGGCGCCTTTGGCAACGGCACCACCTTCTACCTGAGCGGCACGCGTCAGAAGACGGACAAGTGGAAGGGCGTGGGCATGCAGAACCAGAAGATGTTCAACTCCAAGTTCGTGCAGCCGATCGGCGACCACACCCTGTCCGGCTTCTTCAACTACTCGGACCGCAACGAGGTCGACTACCAGGACCTGTCGCTGGAGATGACCGGACGTCTCGGCTACGACTGGGACAACTACGCGCCCGACTGGTCGCGCGCCCTGGCTGCGGCCAAAGGCAACTACAGCGGCGGCGTGACCACGCTGGACGACGCCTATTACCTGGGCCGCGGCCTGCGCAAGGACAAGCTGGGCGCGCTCAAGCTGGACCTCGATTTCGGCGACGGCTTCACGGCCAAGGCCAGCGCCTACATGCACCACAACGACGGCCAGGGCCACTGGTTCACGCCCTACACCCCGTCCTCGGCCACGGTGCCGATCTCGGTGCGCACCTCGGAATACACGATCGACCGCCATGGCCTGATCGCCGACCTGTCCTGGGACTTCGGCAACCATGCGGTGCGCGGCGGCTTCTGGTGGGAGAAGAGCGAGCATGACTTCCAGCGCGCCTTCTACGGCGTGAGCGGCTATCCGGACGACTCGCACTTCCTGACCGATCCGGTGGCAGTGGCGTTCAAGCAGAAGTTCGACACCACCACCACCCAGTTCTACCTGCAGGACACCATGACGTTCATGGAAAAACGCCTCAAGCTGAACTACGGCTTCAAGAGCCCGAAGGCGACTACCGACGCGACCTCCCTGGTCGGCACCCGCGCCGCCGGCTCGATCACCGCCAAGAAGTCCTTCCTGCCGCAGGTGGGCGTGTTCTACAGCCTGGGCGAAGGCGACGAGGTGTTCGCCTCGGCCTCGCAGAACATGCGCGCCTACCAGCCGGGGGTGGCCGGGCCGTTCTCGCAGACCCAGTCCGCCTTCAACGCCGGCACGCCGAACCTGAAGCCCGAGACCTCGATCACCACCGACTTCGGCTGGCGCTTCCGGCGCGATGGCCTGCAGGGTTCGGTGGCGCTGTACCACACCGACTTCTCGGACCGCCAGCTGCTGGTGGCGACCTGCTCCGGCATCTCGGGCTGCCCCAGCACCCTGGTCAACGTGGGCAAGGTGGCGACCAACGGCATCGAGGCGCTGGCCGTGTTCAAGCTCGCCAAGGACCTGTCCTGGCTGAACTCGGCGACCTACAACCGTTCCGAGTACAAGTCCGACTACATGGACAACGGCAAGCTGGTGCCGGCCGCCGGCAAGCAGGTGGTCGATGCGCCCAAGACCATGTTCGCCACCGAGCTGACCTGGGAAGACCACCAGAGCTTCGTGCGCGTCGGAGCCAAGTACACGGGCGAGCGCTACTACACCTTCCTGAACGACCAGGGCGTGCCGGCCTACACGGTGGCCACCCTGTCGGCCGGCATGAAGTGGAAGAAGCTGTGGATGCTGAAGGAAGCGTCGGTGCAGGTCCACGTGAACAACCTGTTCGACAAGACCTACCTCGCCACCATCGGCTCGAACGGCTTCGTGAAGTCCGATCCGACCGGCACCTTCCAGACCCTGCTGACGGGGGCGCCGCGCCAGATCTTCCTGTCGCTGTCGGGGCACATGTAAACGCCTAGGCAGCCCGCGGGCGGTGGCTGATCTCCACCAGCACACCGCCCGGCGCGTGGAAGTAGAACAGCAGGGCGCCGCGCATGCGGGCCGGCTCCGGCAAATCCGGCAGCACCGCCCGCAGGCGGGCGTGGATATCGAGCACGGCCGCTTCCGAATCCTGCAGAAAGCCGATGTGGAACCAGTCGGGAGGGGGCGGCGCCGCGTCCTGCGCCTGGCGGTGCAGGACGAGCACGAAGCCGTCGTCGCCCTGCAGGATGGCCAGGGCCTGCCGGCCGCGCATGTCGAGCAGGCGGAAGCCCAGGTGGCTGGTGAAGAAGGCCGCGGTGGCGGCGACGTCGGGCACGGGAAAATCGAGATGGTTCAAGCGCATGGTCATTCTCCGGTTGTGGGTTCGCCGGCGAATGGCACGCGCGCACGAACCCGTTGGGCGCGTGGGCGCCGGGTTCGTCGCGGGTACTCGTGCGGAAGCACGGAACAGAGCTTCGCGCTGCCGCGCGAAGGGACCGGGCTTACCAAAACCGGTCCTGCCTTTTTCGACTGCAGGAAATATAGCCGTTTCGGCGCCCCGCGGCAACGGCCGAGCCTCAGTGGCCGATGTTCTTGTCGAGGAATTGCTCGACCCGGGTCCAGAAGTCGATGCGGTTCTTGGCCAGGGCCCAGCCGTGTCCTTCTTCCGGATACTCGATCCACTCGACCTGCTTGTTGGTCTTGCTGACAGCGTCGAAGAACTTCTTGCCGTGGTAGATGGGCACGCGGTGATCGGCGGTGCCGTAGGCCAGTAGCAGCGGCTGGGTGAGGCGCGCGGCCTGGTGCAGCGGCGAGGTCGCCGTGAACTGGGCCCCATCCTTGTCCGGGTCGCCGATCATCACGGGCATGCCGTAGGTGCGCCATTCGTCGGTCAGGTCGTCCGACATGCTCCAGTTGCCGGTGAAGAGCAGCTGGATGTCGGTGACGCCGGCCCATTCGATGCCGCATTTGTACAGCTGCGGATCGTTGATCAGGCCCATGAGCGTCGCATAGCCGCCGTAGCTGGCGCCCGCGATGCAGACCCGGGCCGGATCGGTATAGCCTTTGCCGATGGCCCAGCGCGTGGCGTCGGCCACGTCGTCCTGCATCTTCAGGCCCCACTGCTTCCAGCCGGCCCGGAACAGGCGCTCCCCGTAGCCGGTCGAGCCGCGGAATTCCGGCTCCAGAACGGCGTAGCCGCGCGAAGCGAGGAACTGCGATTGCGCTTCCCAGTGCCAATAGCCGCCACGTGTGAAGGGACCGCCATGTACCAGCACCACCAGCGGCAGCTTGCTGGCCGCGCGCCCTGCCGGCAGGGTGAGCCAGGCTGGCAGCTCCAGGCCGTCGCGTGCCGGGATGTGCACCAAGCTGCGTTTGCCCATGACTTGCGGACGAATGCCGGGCCGGGTTTCGCCGATGCGGTTGAACTTCTGCGTTTCGGTGTTGAACAGCAGGTACACCGGCGGCTGGACGTCCGACTCGGCGACGACCAGCGCCCACGGCGTTTCCGGCCGGGCGGGCAGGGAGATCGTGTTGATGGTCGACGGCAGCAGCGCGTCGACGGTTTCCTGCAGCGCCTTGTACTTCGGCGTCAGCCAGACGGTGGCGGCGCCGTCGCTCACGTAGCGCACACCGGCCAGGCCGCCGTCCTGCACCACGAGCGCGCCGACAAAATCGAAATTGGCGACTTTCAGGAGCGGATCGGCCGCCAAGCTGCCATCGGCCAGGTTGACCTTGTACAGCGCGGCCTGGTCTTCGCCCTTGCGGGCTGCGACGTACAAGGAACCGTCCGGCGTGAAGCCGACTGGCGCAAATTTTTCGCCCTGAAAAGTGTCGCCGCTGCGCAGCAGGCGCCAGGCATCGTCGCGCTGCGGGTCGCGATACCAGACCTGCAGGACGTTCTTGTCCATGACCAGGGCCAGGCGGGGTTCGCCGCGGGCGTCGAGCATCCAGCGCATCACGTCGCCGGGCGCGTTCACGCTGGTGGTGCGGCCGTTCGAGGTGTTCAGGCGCTGCAGTTCCTCATGCGGGGTCTCGGCCGCATGCCGCACGCGCCGTACCACATACACGAACTCGTCGTTCTGGCCGGTGCGCTGTCCGAGCAGGAACGTATCGGGCGGCAGCAGGGGCCAGCCATGCGTGCCGCTGCGCGTGATCGAAGAGCGGATGTTGACCAGCTGGCGGAAACCCGAGCCGTCCCGGTTCACCGACCACAGGCCCGGCCCGGTGCGCGTGTCGCCGGGCGCCGTGAGACGGTCGCGGGTGTCGAATACCAGCCGTTCGTCGTTGACCCACATGAAATGGTTGACGTCCGCATCGGTGAAGTGGGCGACCACGGCGATCTTGTTGCTCGCCAGCTCCACCACCGCGAGCCGTTCGCGGCCGTTGTCGAAACCGATGCGTACGGCAAGATACTTTCCGGTCGGGGACAGGCTGGCGCCGGTGAAGGCGGGGGTGTCGAAAAAGGCGCCGATGGGCGGGGCATCGGCGGCGTGGGCCAGGGTGGCGGTCAGGAGCGCGAGCGCTGCCAGCAAGCGGATGAACATGGGCGCGGCCAGAAGTTGATGGTA
>DASRUW010000610.1:0-7141 GCA_035655255.1 Telluria sp.
TAGGACGCGCGCAGCACGCTCGTCATGTCCATCATATGGGTGGCCGGGTTGACCAGCTGGTCCCCGTGCACATGCTCGGCCGCAAACCAGACCCCGGGAAACACGCCGTCCATGCCGCGCAAGGCGATCTCGTGGATGAACCAGTCGACGTTCCAGTCCAGGTGATAGGTGACGGTCACGAACTTGAGCACCGCGATGGTCATCAGGGGCACGCCTACCGCCCACATGAAAGCCTTGGAGCGCGCCCACACCGACACCAGCATCAGCCAGCCGACCGTAGGCAGGGCCCACAGCACGTACACGGGCAGCAGGCCGAGCAGCTGGAACGGCGCCAGGTACAGGCCACCTTCCGAGAACAGCACCGGGAACACGTTGATTCCCTTGGCGAACAGCACGCTGGCAATCACGAACAGTACCACGAGCGACAGCACGGTCGCCACGCCGATGTAGATCAGGGGCAGCATGACGATGCCGGCGCCGATCTTGGACAGGACGGTGTCGCGGTCAGACAGCTGCAGCGACTTCCAGAACAGGATGCTGCGGTCGCGGCGCTCGTCGTACAGCGTATTGAGGCAGTACAGGAATACGGCAAGCCCCATCAGGAAGAACAGGGGGGCGGAAACGGCCAGGTACCCGCCCGCCATGCCGGAGCCGATGGCCTGCTTCAATTCCGGCGGAATGCCGTTCACTTCGGCGGTGAGCGGATGGCCGTTGATGGTGGCGTGGGCCATCGCGTTGGTTGCCAGCTTGGCCGAGGCGGCGGCGAGCAGAATCGCGATCAGGCCGGCGGCGATCACCGGCGCCCACAAGAACATGCCTTTGTGCTCCCAGAACTCGCGCCGGAGCAGCCACTTCATCGTTTTCATGCGTACATTCCTTTCATGGTTGCGACGAACAGGTCCGCCACGCTGGGGTTGCGGGTCTCGCCGAGCACCTCGAGCTGGGAGCGCGGCACGCCGTCGAACAGCATGACGGACTTGCCGAACACGGTGCGCTTGTCGATCGGGCCCAGCGCGTTGGCCGCGTTGACCTTGTCCGGGCCGACCATCAGTTCCGTGTAGCGCTGGCCCACTTCGTCCATGCTGACCGACAGCACGATCTTGCCGTCACGGATGAACATGAGGTCGGACAGGATGTGCTCCACTTCCTCCACCTGGTGGGTGGTGATGACGATGGTCTTGCCTTCGTCGAAGTAGTCCTCCAGCAGGTGCTGGTAGAACTGCTTGCGGTAGAGGATGTCCAGGCCGAGGGTCGGCTCGTCCAGCACCAGCAGCTTGGCGTCGATGGCCATGACCAGCGCCAGGTGCAGCTGCACGATCATCCCCTTGGACATCTGCTTGACCTTCTGGTCGGCGCCCAGCTTGGTGCGTGCCAGGTAGGCTTCCGCCTTGGCGCGCGAGAAGCGCGGGTGGATGCCTTCGACGAAATCGAGCGCGTCCTTCACCCGCAGCCAGCGCGGCAGGATCGCCACGTCCGCGATGAAGCACACGTCTTCCATGAGCTCGTCGCGCTGGGTGCGCGGGTCCTTGCCCAGCACGGTCAGCTCGCCGTCGAAGGGAATCAGGCCGAGGGCGGCCTTGAGCGTGGTGGTCTTGCCGGAGCCGTTGGGACCGATCAGGCCGACGATGCGTCCGGCCGGGATCTCGAAGTCGATGTGGTCGACGGCGGTGGTCTTGCCGTAGCGCTTGGTCAGGCCGCGGGCCGAAATCACGGCGCTCATGCCGCACCTCCGCTGGAGGCGGTGCGCATCAGCAGCTCCAGGTCCAGGCCCAGGCGGCGGATGCGTTCGAGCAGGGCGGGCCATTCCTCCCGCAGGAAGCGTTCGCGTTCGCTGGCGAGCAGCTTTTCGCTCGCGCCTTCAGTGACGTACATGCCAATTCCCCTTCTTTTTTCTACGAGTTGGTCGTCCACCAGTTCCTGATAGGCGCGGGATACGGTAATCGGGTTGAGCTGGTATTCCGCGGCCACCTGGCGCACGGAGGGCAGGGCATCGCCAGCCTTGAGGACCCCGTCGAGCATCATGCCGATCACGCGGTCCTTCAGCTGGAGATAGATGGGTGTGGTGTCGTTCCATCCGGATGTCATGGCGGGGGCTCCCTAAGCATGATGGTCTCCTATCGAAGTAGTGTTGTAGTGAAGTATAACACTTGGTCTGCAGCGGCCGTCAACGGATTTTCGATGCATATGTGTCAGAGGGGCTTGCCGTCCTGGTCGTGGCGGGTGATGACGCCCTGGGCGTCGATGCTGATCCAGCCGCCGCGCGGCGGATCGGCGTCCAGGTCCCAGTCGGGCAGCACGTAGCGGCGCTTGCCCTGCGCCGCGTGCAGGGCGGGGCGGTGGGTGTGGCCGTGGATGATGGTGTCGGCGCCGGTGGCCGCGTGCAGTTCCGCGATGGCGGCGGGCGTCACGTCCATGATCTCGTACGACTTCTCGGTGTGCGCCTGGCGGCTGCCCTCGCGCAAGCCGGCGATGATCTTCTTGCGCTCGGCCAGCGGCAGGGCCAGGAACTGGCGCTGCCATTCGGGCTGGCGCACCTGGGCGCGGAAGGCCATGTACTTGACGTCGTCGGTGCACTGGGCGTCGCCGTGGACCAGGGCGATGCGCTGGCCGCCGATCTCGGCGACGTAGGGTTCGGACAGGAGGGTGAGGCCGGCGGCGTCCGCGAACTCCTGGCCGACCAGGAAGTCGCGGTTACCGGCGATCCAGTAGACCCGCACGCCGGCCGCGCTGACCGCGCGCAGGGCCTTGGCCACGAGCTGGGGATGGAGGGTGGCCAGGTCGTCGTCGCCGGCCCAGTACTCGAACAGGTCGCCGAGCAGGTAGAGCGCTTCGCTGGCCATCGCGCGCTCCTTCAGGAAGGCGAAGAAGGCCTCCGAGGTGCGCGGATGGGAAGGCTGCAGGTGCAGGTCGGAGATGAACAGCGCCAGGGTGCGCGCGGGAATGGGCATGTCCGGCCTGCCTCCCGCTCAGACCACTTCGGCTTTTTCGATCACGACCGGTTCGACCGGCACGTCCGAATGGAAGCCCGAGCGGCCGGTGCGGACCTTCTTGATCTCGTCCACGACTTCGGTGCCTTCCACGACCTTGCCGAACACGGCATAGCCCCAGCCGTCCTGGCCCGGGTAGTCCAGGAAGCCGTTGTCCGTCACGTTGATGAAGAACTGGGCCGAGGCCGAATGCGGGTCCGAAGTGCGGGCCATGGCCAGGGTGTACTTGTCGTTCTTCAGACCGTTCTTGGCTTCGTTCTCGACGGTCTGGTCGGTCGGCTTTTGCTTCATCTCCTGGTCGAAGCCGCCGCCTTGGATCATGAAGTTGCCGATCACGCGGTGGAAGATGGTGCCGTCGTAATGGCCTTTTTTCACATAGTGCAGGAAGTTCTCGACCGTTTTCGGCGCCTTCTCGGCATCCAGTTCGATTTTGATGTTGCCCTTGTTGGTAGTCAGCAGTACGGCCATGGTCGTATCCTTCGTATCCGGTTTTGAAAGAACGCTATTTTACTTGACGATGGTGGCCGACGTGACGACGACCGGAATCACCGGCACGTTCTGGAAGCCGGGCTTGTCGTCGACCAGCACCTTCTTGATCTTGTCCACGGTCTCCTGGCCGTCGACCACCTTGCCGAACACGGTATAACCGGCGTCGACCCGGTTGGCGCGGTCCAGGCCGGCGTTGTCGGCCACGTTGATGAAGAACTGCGAAGTGGCCGAATCCGGATTGTCCTCGCGCGCCATCGCCACGCTGTAGGGGGCGTTGGACAGGCCGTTGCCGCCTTCGTTCTTGATCGGCTTGCGGGTGTGCTTCGGTTTCAGGTTCTTGTCGTAGCCGCCGCCCTGGATCATGAAGCCGTCGATCACGCGGTGGAACACGGTGCCGTTATAGAAACCGCTCTTCACGTACTGGAGGAAGTTGTCGACGGTGATGGGGGCTTTTTCCTTGTCCAATTCCAGCACGATGTCGCCCATCGTGGTCTTGAGGTGGACGCGCGGATTGACCTCCTGCGCATGCACGGTGGCGGCCAAGAGAAGACCGCACAGGGCGGCCAGCAGTTTCGACAGCGATCGCATCGATGAACACTCCTTAAAGGGTCGACCGCGTTTTTTTCAGTGCTATACTGCGCGGCTTGAGCGCCCATTCTACCAATAAGAATTATCCAGGGGTCACGACGTTCTCGTAGCAAATCCGCCTTCCGGCACACCCTCGCGGTGCCTGCCTGACGGCCCGTTTGCGCGGACGCGTCCCGAGAAAAACAGCCGATGAGTAAGTTGAAGATCTATAACACGCTGGCGCGTGAGAAGCAGGAATTTGTACCGATCGTGCCCGGCCGGGCCGGCATGTATGTGTGCGGTATGACGATCTACGACTACTGCCACATCGGACACGCGCGCATGATGATGGCCTTCGACGTGATCTACCGCTGGCTGCGCGCTTCCGGCTATGCGGTGCGCTACGTGCGCAACATCACCGACATCGACGACAAGATCATCAAGCGCGCGGTCGAGAACGGCGAGACCATCTCGCAGCTGACCGAGCGCTTCATCGGCTACATGGACGAGGACATCGGCAAGCTCGGCATCCTGCCGCCGACCGACGTGCCGCGCGCCACCCAGTACGTGCCCCAAATGCTGGACATCATCGACAAGCTCGAAGCCAAGGGCCTGGCCTACCAGGGCGCCGACGGCGACGTGAACTACGCCGTGCGCGGCTTTCCGAGCTACGGCAAGCTGTCCGGCAAATCGATCGACGACCTGCGCGCGGGCGAGCGGGTGGACGTCAACACCGGCAAGCGCGATCCGCTCGACTTCGTGCTGTGGAAGGCGTCCAAGGAATCCGAGCCGCCCGAGGTCAAGTATCCGTCCAAGTGGGGCATCGGACGGCCGGGCTGGCACATCGAGTGCTCCGCCATGTCCTGCGCGCTGCTGGGCGAGCACTTCGACCTGCACGGCGGCGGCCAGGACCTGCAGTTCCCGCACCACGAGAACGAGATCGCGCAGTCCGAAGGCGCGTTCGGCGGACGCATGGTGAACTACTGGGTCCACAACGGCTTCGTGGTGGTGGACAGCGAGAAGATGTCCAAGTCGCTCGGGAACTTCTTCACCATCCGCGACGTGCTGGCCAAGTACGACGCCGAGGTGGTGCGCTTCTTCATGCTGCGCACCCACTACCGCAGTCCGCTCAATTATTCGGACGTGCACCTGGACGACGCCAAGGCCGCGCTCACGCGCCTGTACACGGCGCTGTCGGAAGTCGACGCCGGCGCCGCGCCGTTCGAGCCGGACTGGAACGACGCCAGCGGCCAGCGCTTCAAGGAGGCGATGGACGACGACTTCAACACGCCGCTGGCGGTCGCCGTGCTGTTCGAGCTGGCCACCGAGGTCAATAAAACGAAATCGATTGCCAGCGCGCGCCAGCTGAAGGCGCTCGCCGGCGTGCTCGGCCTGCTGGAGCGCGCGCCCCAGGACTTCCTGCGCGGGGGCGACGCCGACGCCGAGCGCATCGAGGCCCTGATCGCGCAGCGCCGCGCCGCCAAGCTGGCGAAGAACTTCGCCGAATCGGACCGCATCCGCGCCGAATTGTCCGCCGCCGGGATCATCCTGGAAGACAAGCCGGACGGCTCCACCAAGTGGCGCCGCGCATGATGGCCCTCGTGAAGACCACCGCCGGAAACGCTTCCATGATGCTGGACGTACCTTCGTACTGGGAAGAGGCCAAGGCCGAACTCATGAAGCGCGACCGCATCATGAAGAAGCTGATTCCGCAGATCGGCGACCTGCACCTGGTCGGCCATGGCGACCCGTTCCTGACCCTGGCCCGTTCCATCGTCGGCCAGCAGAGCTCGGCCAAGGCGGCGGAGACGGCCTGGGGCAAGCTGATGGACAGCATCCCCAAGTTCGGCCCGGCCGCCGTGCTCAAGGCGGGCGCCGAGGGCCTGGCCCAGTGCGGCCTGTCCAAGCGCAAGACGGAATACATCCTCGACCTGGCCGACCACTTCAAGGCGAAGCGCGTCCATGTGGACAAATGGGCGCAGATGGACGACGAAGCGGTCATCGCCGAGCTGACCCAGATCCGCGGCATCTCGCGCTGGACAGCCGAGATGTTCTTGATATTTAATCTGCTCCGGCCGAACGTCCTGCCCCTGGACGATCCCGGCCTGATCCAGGGCATCAGCCGCAATTACTTCTCGGGCGAGCCGGTGTCGCGCAGCGATGCGCGCGAGGTGTCGGCCAACTGGGAACCCTGGCGGACAGTTGCCACTTGGTATTTATGGCGTAGCCTGGACCCGGTTCCGGTAGAATAGCGCCCAGGACTCACGGAGGACCAATGACGAAAACCACATTCCTCAACTTCGAGCAGCCCATCGCTGAGCTCGACCAGAAAATCGAAGAGCTGCGCTTCGTCCAGGACGATTCCGCAGTCGACATCTCGGAAGAGATCGAACGCCTGGCCAAGAAGAGCCAGCAGCTGACCAAGGACATCTACGCCAAGCTCACGCCCTGGCAGGTTTCCCAGATCGCGCGTCACCCCCAGCGTCCATACACGATGGACTACGTGAACGAGATCTTTACCGACTTCCATGAACTGCACGGCGACCGCAGCTTCGCGGACGACCAGTCGATCGTCGGCGGCCTGGCGCGCTTCAACGGCCAGAGCTGCATGGTGATCGGCCACCAGAAGGGGCGCGACACCAAGGAGCGTACGCTGCGCAACTTCGGCATGCCCAAGCCCGAGGGCTACCGCAAGGCGATGCGCCTCATGAAGCTGGCCGAGAAGTTCGGCCTGCCGGTGTTCACCTTCGTCGACACCTCCGGCGCCTGGCCCGGCATCGACGCCGAGGAGCGCGGCCAGTCCGAGGCGATCGGCCACAACCTGTACGTGATGGCCGAGATGAAGGTGCCGTTGATCACCACCATCATCGGCGAAGGCGGTTCCGGCGGTGCGCTGGCGATTGCGGTGGGCGACGTCACCCTGATGCTGCAGTACGCCACCTACTCGGTGATCTCGCCGGAAGGTTGCGCCTCCATCCTGTGGAAGAGCGCCGACAAGGCGCCGGATGCCGCGGAAACACTGGGCATCACCGCCACCCGCCTGAAGACGCTGGGCCTGGTCGACAAGATCATCAGCGAGCCTCTGGGCGGCGCGCATC
>DASRUW010000611.1:0-3630 GCA_035655255.1 Telluria sp.
CCGCGGCGCCGCCGCCCGGACCGGTCACGGCGTGGAAGTCCACCGAGTGGATCATGTGGCTGTCCTTGGCGTTGGCCATGTTGACGGTCACCTCGTCGCCCACGCGCACGCGGATGAACGGACCCGGCACCTTGCTGTTGAAGGTCCAGTATTTGTAGGTCGAACCGTCCATCAGCTGGCCGGTCACTTCGGTCGTTTCCAGGTTCACGGTCAGCTTCTGCGGGCCGCGCTTGCCGACCGGGGTGCCCACGTCGTGAGGATCGCGCGACACGTCCACGCCTTGCGGCTTGGCCGCGGCGCCGGCTTCGCCCACGATGATCTTGCCGATCATGCCGGCAGCCACGTGGCCGGGCAGGGAGCAGATGTAGGTGAATTCGCCTTTCTTGTCGGCCTTGAACACCACCGCGGTCGACGCGCCCTTGGCGTTCACCTGGTTGGACTTGGTATTGAAATCGGGGAGGGTGAGGTCGTGGGTGGCGCCATCGCCGTTCACGAGGTTGATCTGCACCACGGCGCCGGCCGGCACGCGCAGGGTCGGGTTGGCGGTGCCGGCGATGGCGCCCTTGTCGCCCATGAATACCAGCTTGCCGTCGGAGATGTCGGTACGCAGCGTGAAGGTCACGTCCGCCACCGGCTGCACGGCGGAGCTGCCGTGCTGGTGGTCGTGCTGGGCGTACGCCGGCGCGATGCTAGCGGCGCCGAGAAGGATCATGGCAATGGCGTGGGATAGGTACTTGGCTTTCATTGTTTTCACCTTACAGTCAGTCAGTAAATATATTTTTTGCGACGGACAAATCATACATTTGCGATGCATGTTTAATGATTGATTGAGATCAAAAAATCCCCATAGGCACTGTTTTTTCCAGTGCTCTGGCGGCGTTTTGATCCACGTCAAGTAAAAAACATGTACGCGAAATATATGATTTCTCCGTCACCCCGATCCGAAAGAAATGAAATGCGTACCACCCGACTTGTCATCGCCCTTGCCGCCGCCTTGCCGGCCCTTGCCAACGCCAGCTGCGGCTCGGCCTTCTGCACCGTCAACACCAACTGGACCGCCAACAGCGCCCTGGTGGAAGCCGGGTCCTCCTTCGACCTGCGCTACGAGTTCATCGACCAGGACCAGCCCATGAGCGGTTCGGACGAGATCGCGGTCGGCCAGATCCCGCACCACCACGACGAGGTGCGCACCCTGAACCGCAACCTGGTCGCCACCTACAGCCGCAGCTTCGGCAACGGCTGGGGCCTGTCGGTGAGCGCGCCGCTGGGCCAGCGCGCCCACACGCACATCCACAACCACCATGGCGGCAAGATCACCGAGGAATGGAATTTCACCCGCGTGGGCGACGTGCGCGTGGCCGGCCGCTGGCAGCGCGACGTGGTGGGCGATCCGCTCCGGCCCGCGCTGGCCGGCGTCAGCTTCGGCCTCAAGCTGCCCACCGGGTCCACCGGCGTGGCCAATGGTGACGGCGACGTGGCCGAACGCAGCCTGCAGCCGGGGACCGGCACCACGGACCTCCTGCTCGGCGCCTTCTATCACCAGAAGCTCACCGCCAGCGACGCCTCCTGGTTCGCCCAGGCGCAATGGCAGCGCGCGCTGGACACGCATGCCAACTACCGGCCGGGCAGCAGCTTCGGCGCCGACATCGGCGTGCGCAAGGGCCTTACCGACAAGCTGGCCGCGCTGGTGCAGCTCAACGCCGTGCGCAAGGGCCGCGACGGCGGCAGCGAGGGCGAACCCGACGACAGCGGCCTGCGCGCGGTGCACCTGAGCCCCGGCCTGTCCTATGCGGTCAGCGACAACCTGCAGGTGTACGCTTACTACCAGCACGCCTTGTACCGCTCGGTGAACGGCGTGCAGCTGACGGCCGACCGCGCCTTCCTGATCGGCCTGTCGGGCCGCCTCTGAGGAGATTGCGATGAAACGCTGGATTGCCGCCTGCGCGCTGACGCTGTTGACCGGCGCCGCGCCGGCCCAGGACTTCCACCTGACCGACCTGCGCGGGAACACGCATGCGCTGGCGGACTACCGCGGCCACTGGGTCGTGCTGAACGTGTGGGCCACCTGGTGCGCCCCCTGCATCCACGAGATGCCGGAGCTGGAAGCCTTCAGCAAGTCGCGGCCGGACCTGGTGGTGCTCGGTCTGGCGGCGGATGGCGAGAACGTTGGGCGGGTCCGTGCCTTTGCCCAGCGCCTGGGCGTGACGTATCCGATCGTCGCGGGCGACGCCGCGGCGCTGAGCCAGTTTCAACTGCGCGCCTATCCGACCACGCTGGTGTTCGACCCGGCCGGGACCAGGGTGCTGGTCAAGGAGGGGCAGGTCACGCGCCAGGAGCTGGAAGGTTTGCTCACCACGGCCGCGCGCTGATCCGCAGCCGGGGTTGGTGGTACAGTATTGCTCCATGATCATTTCTTCCGCCACCGACTACCGCGCCGCGGCCCGGCGCCGCCTGCCTCCCTTCCTGTTCCACTATCTCGATGGCGGCTCCGGGGCCGAGCAGACCCTGCGCGCCAACGTGGGCGACCTGCAGGCGATCAGCCTGCGCCAGCGCGTGCTGCGCGGCTCGGAGGACCTGGACCTGTCGGCCGAATGGTTCGGCGAGCGCCACGGCCTGCCGATCGCGCTGGCCCCGGTCGGCCTGACCGGCATGTACGCCCGGCGCGGCGAAGTGCAGGCCGCGCGCGCCGCCGCGGCGCGCAATATCCCCCTGATCCAGTCCACCGTCTCGGTCTGCCCGCTGGCCGAAGTGGCGCAGGTGCTGCCGCGTGCGCACTGGTTCCAGCTGTACGTGCTGAAGGACCGCGGCTTCATGCGCGACGTGCTCGCGCGCGCCCGCGCACTGGGCGCGCGCACCCTGGTGTTCACGGTCGACATGCCGGTGCCCGGCGCGCGCTACCGCGACGCCCACGCCGGCATGAGCGGCCCGTACGCGCCGCTGCGGCGCATCGTCCAGGCCATGCTGCATCCGCGCTGGGCCTGGGACGTGGGGCTGTGGGGCCGTCCGCACGACCTCGGGAACATCTCGGCCTACCGTGGCCACGCGACCGGGCTGGCGGACTACATCGGCTGGCTCGGCGCCAATTTCGATCCCGGCATCGGCTGGCGCGACCTGCAGTGGATCCGCGACGAATGGGACGGGCCGATCGTCATTAAAGGCATTCTCGACCCCGACGACGCGCGCGATGCGCACGCGTTCGGCGCGGACGGCATCGTCGTCTCCAACCACGGTGGCCGCCAGCTCGATGGCGCGCTCTCGAGCGCCGCCGCGCTGCCCGCGATCGCGGCGGCGGTGCGCGACCAGATGACGATCTTCGCCGACGGCGGCGTGCGCACCGGCACCGACGTGATCCGCATGCTGGCCCTGGGCGCGCATGGCGTGCTGATCGGCCGCGCCTTCGTGTACGCGCTGGCGGCGCAGGGCGAGGCGGGCGTGCGCAACCTGCTGGCCCTGTTCGAAAAGGACATGCGGATCAACATGGTGCTGACCGGCGTGAGGTCGATCCGCGAGCTCGGCCCGGAGATCCTGGCCAGATAAAAATCGGGGACAGAAAATCGGGGACAGAAAATCGGGGACAGAAAATCGGGGACAGAAAATCGGGGACAGAAAATCGGGGACAGAAAATCGGGG
>DASRUW010000612.1:0-6413 GCA_035655255.1 Telluria sp.
ATGTTCGTCAACCTGTGCATGATCTTCTCGAACCTCGCGGCGCAGTCCGGGCAGCCGCTCGTGTTCGCGGTCGAGCGCCTCGCCAACGTGATCGAAGTCGTCCTCGTCTGCTATGTGCTGGTGACGGAGCGGCGCTACTCGGCTACCGGGAGGCTGGCTTCAGCATGAGGGCGACGGTGTCCCCGACCAGCCGGGCCGCGTCCCGCTCGGGCACACGCGCCAGCTGGGCCGGGGTCATGCCGTCCGCCAGCAGGCGTTCGACCACGAACCAGCCGAGCGCATACAGCTCGCGCGGCAAGCCGGCGCTGCCGCTGCCCATCGTGTAGCGCACCAGCGTCGCCGCATCGGCGCGGGCCAGGTCAGGCAGCGCGCCTTGCAGGATCGCCTGGCGCTTTTCCTGCATCTGTTCCCAGAAGTCGGGGCGGCCGCCCACACATTGCGCGGGGGTCGCCCCGCTCACCAGCCGGCATGCGACGTGCATCGCCAGGCCTTCCTGCAAGGCCGCAAATGCGAGCGCGCGCTCGAAGCCCCCACCGTCCCGATTGAGCGCCATGTGGACGGCGTGGGTGCCCTCATGGGCCAACGCCAGCGGCGTTTGGCCGATGGTCTCCAGCGGCACCACCAGCACCGGGATGTCGGCACGGTAGGCAAAGGCGTTGCGCTCAAAAGCGGCGATGATGCCCTTCAGGCGGATACGGGCCGGAGTTTCCAGGCCGAGCGTGGCGGCGGCCTGCTCCAGCGCGGCGGCGGCGGCCGGTGCGACGGCGGCCGTTCCGGCCTTCGCGGCCGGCAGTGCCGAGGCGTAGCGCGGCCAGGCTGCGTCCACCAGCCGGCGAGCCAGCAGCTTGCCCTGCGGCGTAGGGGGGACGGCGGCCTCGTGGTACATGCTTTCCCACAAGGCCCAGCGCTCGTCCGCGTCCTTCGCGTTCTGGGCGGCGGCATACCAGGCAAGGAATTGCGGCGCGCGGTCCTCGGTTTCAAGCACGATGCGCTGCGCGTGCGCGAGCGGCGCGCACAGCAGGCAGCAAATACCAAGCAATCGGGTGAGACGTCGCAGCACGTTGGCTCCTTTCGGTTTTCAGGAGCCGTCAGGATGCCTGTTACGCCCTCACCTTCTCAAGAATCAAACGTCATCGGCTGAGGTGACAGCTGTCATTACCACTCGACCGCCATCGAGGTCATGGCCTTGAGCTGCAACGGCGCGCGCAGGTCGACGCTGGCGCCGGAGAGGATGTCGCGGCCCTGGCGCGCGTCCTTGAGCGCCGCCTGGAAGCGGGACAGGTCCAGCTTGGTGTCGCCCGCGTTCTTGTTCAGCACGACCATCAGCGTGTGCTGGCCGTCCTGGCGGAAGTAGACGTAGCAGCCATCCTTCGGAATGTAGTGCAGCAGCTTGCCCCGCGCGACCACGCTGCTCGACTTGCGCCAGTTGAACAGCTTGCGCACGTAGGCCTGGGCTTCGCTCTGCGCGGCGCTGAGATTGGCGCCGGTGAAGGCGTTCACGCGGTCGCCCGCCCAGCCGCCCGGCATGTCGGCGCGCAGCAAACCGTCGTTGCGCTCGTAGGGACCGGCGATGAGCATCTCGGTGCCGTAGTAGATCTGCGGGATGCCGCGGGTGGTGGCCATGAACAGCAGCTCGGTCTTCCACAGGTTCAGGTTCTCGTGCAGCAGCGCGAAAATGCGCGGGCGGTCGTGGTTATCCGGGAACACCAGAAGGCGCATCGGATCGGCGTAGAGGTAGTCGTCGGCGATGGTCTCGTACAGCGGCCGGAAGCTCGATCCGTCCTGGTCCGGTGCATTGAGCACGGTCGGCATCAGGTCCACCACCGGGAAATCCATCACCACCGGCAGGCCGGAGACATAGCCGTCGCGGTTCCGCACGCCCTTCTGCCAGTAGGCCACGCGCTGCGGGCGGTCGTCCATCTCCTCGCCGACGATGTTCAGGTGCGGGTATTCGTCCAGCACCTCCTTGCACCAGCGGGCCAGGAAGGCCGGATCGGCATAGGAATAGGTGTCCTCGCGGATGCCGGACAGGTTGGCGTATTCGATCCACCAGATCGTGTTCTGGATCAGGTAGCGCGCCACCAGCGGATTGCGCTGGTTCACGTCCGGCATCGAGTCGACGAACCAGCCGTCCAGGAAGCGCGCGCGCTCCTCGGGCGCGGCGTGCGGGTCCATGATGGTCGAGTGCTGGTTGTTGGTCAGCTCGAACTTCTTCGCGTGGTTGATCCAGTCCCTGGCCGGCAGGTCCTTCATCCACCAGTGGCCGGTGCCGATGTGGTTCACCACCACGTCATGGATGACGCCCATGCCGAGCGCGTTGGCGGCGGCGACGTAGCGCCTGTAGTCCTCGTTGCTGCCGTAGCGGGCGTCGATCTTGTAGTAATCCGTCAGCGCGTAGCCGTGGTACGAGTATTCCGGCTGGTTGTTCTCGAGCAGCGGCGTGGGCCAGATCATGGTGAAGCCCAGGTCCCGCACGTACTTCAGGTGCGCCTGCATGCCGGCCAGGTCGCCGCCGTGGCGCGCGAGCGGCACGCTGCGGTCGGTCTGGCCCGGCATGCCCGCCACGACGTCGTTGGACGGGTCGCCGTTGGCGAAGCGGTCCGGCGAGATGAGGTAGATAGCATCGCCGGGCCCGAAGCCCTTGCGCTGCGCGGAGCCGGGGCGGCGCGCGTCGAGGCGGTAGTTGACGGTGACGACATCGGCGCCGCCGCGCTGGAAGCGGATCGGGAAGGCGCCCGGCTGCGCTTCGCGGCCGATGCGCAGGTTCAGGAACACGAAGTTCGGATTGTCGGTGCGTTCGACGCCGGCCAGCTGCACGCCGGCGCGGTCGATCTTCGGCGTCAGTTCCGCGATGCGCTCGCCGTGCACCATCACCTGCAGGTCCGGATGCTTCATCCCGACCCACCAGTTCATCGGTTCCACGTGTTCGATCTTGTACGGTTCGGCCGCGTGGGCCAGGTTCAGGCAAAGTAGGCTAAGAAAGGCAAGAAGACGCATATGGGCTTTGGTAACGCAAGAAATGTAGTAAAGCTACAAATTTACCGCGCCAAAGTCAACAAAAAATTTTACCAAAACTACCTGCCGTTGCCATTAAAAGAACGATAAGATATTTCGACCGACACTCGACTTTCCGCCATGCGCCATCTTGTTATCGCCGCCACGCTGGCCTTACTCACCCAATCGGCCGCCGCAGGGACAGGTTACGAGGGCAATTACGAGCTCGACCAGGATTTCAAGGTCACGGTCACCGCGGATCACGGCACGCTGTACATGCAAGCCGCGCAACATCCCTGCTACCGGATGGAAGTGGCAGCACGCAAGGCGCATTGCGCAATCGCGCCTGGCCGCCTGCTCCCGATGCAGTGGGCCGTGCTAAAGCCGACGGCCGGCAAGGACTTCGTGCTCGACGGAACGAACGCCACTTTCCATTTCGAGGACGATGCACTGGACATCATCCAGTCGCCCGACCGCATTGTCTTCCCGCATCCCCGTGGTCCCAGCCTGCACCTGCGGCGCATCGCCACCGAGCCGGCGCGCACGTTCCAGCCGGCCGGAGCAAGGCAGACATCAGCACAATTGAAGGAATACGCAGGTGTCTATTCCGAGGACGGCAAATTCGACCTCCAGGTCGCGCTCGAGCATGGACACCTTGGCGTGCAGCCGATGGATGGGCCGCACCTGCTCATGTTCGAAGACGGTCCCGACCGCTTCATCATGCGCTTTCCCCCGATGGCGGCCCAGTTCGAGCGCGGCCCGTCGGGCAGGATCGAGCAGGTGCGCTGGTTCATGGAAGGCCAGGACCACGTGCTGACGCGCCAGGCTGAAGGATACGCCTCCAAGGTTCCAGCCTCCCCTGCGGGCAAGACCTGCAAGACGTCGCCCGGGCCGGCGCCGTTGGTGGACCGCGGACGCTTTCTCGCCGACCGGCTGAACTCGCGCTACCTGGGCGAGACGCTGCCGGTCTGTCTCTACCTGCCGCCGGGCTACGACGACAGCGACCGCCGCTACCCCGTCATCTATGCGACGGACGGCGAATACATCGAGTCCCTTGCCACCCTCCTCGAACGCAAGCACGTCCCCGCGATCATCGTCGGCCTGGGCGGCTTCGACCTGCGCGAGGTCAACCTCATTCTTCCCGGCGCGGAAAACTACTTCCGCTTTGCGGCGCGCGAGGTCGTTCCCTACGTCGAGGCACGCTATCGCATCGATGCCTCGCAGCGCATCCTGTACGGCCACTCCCATGGCGGCACCTTTGCCGCCACCGCGGCGCTGCTGGACGATCCGGTGCGGCCTTTGTTCGCGCATGTGCTGTCCAGCGACGGCAGCTTGTGGACGCAACCGATCGAGTTCGGTGCGCTTCTCGACAAGCGCAAGCGCGCCGGCGCGCGCCTGCCGGTGCATCTGATCATGGCCGGTGCAGGCCACGGCAATGGCGATAACGTACGCATGAATTACGCACACCTGCGTGACGCCGGATTCGAAGCACTGCGCCTGGAATTACTCGACCTGCCCAACGAAAACCACGGCACCATCGCCCTGATCGCCTGGGAGCGTACGCTGGCCAGCATGCTCCCCCACGACGCCCCGCCCCTGGGCGGCGTCGCGCTGCGAGCCGACAGCCAGGTCCAGGCGCTCGCCTACGGCGGTGCGGGGACCTATTTCGGCAATATAAGGCTCGCCCGCGGCGAGCACCGCCTCCTGCTCGATAGCGCCCGCGGACAGTTTGGCGGCGCCGCGCTGCAAGCCGATGGACACGCGATCGCGACGAACCTGTCCCGGCAGGCGCTACGGATCGACGTCCCGCGCGACGGCGTCTACGGTGTGCGCGTGGTCGCAGGCGCGCAACCGATGCTGGCGCTCGCGCCTGCCCTGTCGCGTTTTGAAGCCGAACCGTTCTACTTGCGCGGGTCAGTCAACAACTGGGGCACCGCCAATGCGTTTCGGCGGATCGACGCGCTGCACTACCGCGCGGAGCTGGACTTGAACGCGGGCACCCACGAGCTGAAGGTCGGTTCGGCGGACTTTCAAAGCATCGATTTCGGCGCAGCGCCGGCCGACCCGAAGCTGGACGCTGCACCTGTCGTGCTGCAGGCCGGCGGCGCCAATCTCGTCCTGAGCCTGGATGCACCGGCGCGGCTCCAGTTCGACCTGGACGTCGCCGATGCGGACGCGCCCCGCCTGACGGCGACCCGGCGGCCGCGCTAGTTGGACGTGGAGACGTGCTCCACGGCGTACAGCCGCCTGCCTTCGCGCTCAGCTGGCTGCCTCCGCCAAAGAGCGAAGCGCAGCAGGGTCCAGCTGGTCGGCTCAAAGCCGATCGCCCAGGCGACAGCGCCCTGAAACTCGTCACGGGCGCGGGCCGTCTCGCTCTCGCGCAGCGGCGCCAGCGATGCATGCGCGTTTATCGGCACGATCTCCTCGGTCGCAAAGTGCGCGCCATCAGGGTCGGTGCAGGGTTCGGCTTCCCACACGATCCACTGCTTGACGCTCGGCCAGCCGAATGCCTGCGACACGCCGGCGAAACCGCCGCCGGTCAGGAAGGCGTTCATGCCTTCGACGCTGTTCCACACGTAGAACGGCGCGTACTCGTTGTCCGGCCGGCCGTCGCTCTTGCGCGCGATGAGGTAGGCCTTGAACAGCAGGCCGGGGAATCCGTCCGTCATGTGGCCGCGCGTGGCGACGCGTTGGTCGACGATCCCCATGTCGTAGTCGGCCGGCAGGACGAAGCGGTACTGCATGGCGAGCATGTCAGGCCTCCTGGTGCGGGTTGCGGACCACGCCGCGCACGCCATGGCCGAAGGACCAGTCCTCCGGACCGGTGCAGACGATGACGGTCATCACGTCCGCCTGCTGCACGCCGGTGCGCTCGTGGATCAGGTCCGCGAGGCGCTTGAAGAAGTTGTCCTTCACCGCCTGCGCACGCTGGCGGCCGGCCGTGACGCGCACCACGATGAAGTCGTCCGAGCGCGGGCCGCCCTGGTAGTGGCGGTCGTAGATCAGCGTGTCCGCATCGAGCTGCGTGATCATCTGGAAGCGGTCGTCCGCCGGCACCTCGAAGGCTTCGACCAGGGCTTGATGCACGGCGTCGGACAGCGCGTGCAGGAATTCGGGGCTCTTCCCCTTACGCAGGGCGATATGAGTAAAAGGCATCACTGTTCTCCCAGGAGACGGACAGCGCTGGCGGCGCAAGGCCAGCCGGCGTAGAAAGCCAGGTGCGTGACCGTTTCGGTCAGCTCCGCACGGGTGAGCCCGTGCTTTTCCGCGAGCTGCAGATGGAACGGCAGCTGCTCGGTGCGGTTCAGCGCGACGAGCGCGGCGACCGTGACCAGGCTGCGGTCGCGGCGCGACAGGTCGGGATGGTCCCAGACCTGGCCGAACAGGACGTCGTCCGACAATTGGGCCAGACGGGGCGC
>DASRUW010000613.1:0-9669 GCA_035655255.1 Telluria sp.
GCCGCGAGCTGTTGATCACCCGTGATTTCCGCAAGCGCTTCTACGCCGTCAATCCCATCCTCGAATGCGACACGGGCGTGGACGCCGGCCATCTCGAAGTGCTGCTGTTCCGCCGCTGGCTGCTGGTTCTGTCGCGCGCCAAGTAGTTCGCAGGGGTATCGTCCCCACCGGCCTTCCCGCCCCGTCCTACACTGATGCGCGTTGTCTGACACGCATCGAAAGGACGGATTATGAAACTGAAAAAACTGCGGGACCAGGTCATTCTCATCACCGGCGCCAGCAGCGGCATCGGCCTGACCACGGCGCGCATGGCCGCCAAGGACGGCGCCAGGCTGATTCTCGTCTCGCGCGACCAGGACGCCCTGGACCAGCTGGCTGACGAATTGCGGGCCGAGGGCTGCGAAGCCCTGGCCATCGCCGCCGACGTCGGCCGGCAGGAAGAAGTGCAGGCGGCGGCCCAGCGCGCGCTCGACAGCTTCGGGCGGATCGACACCTGGGTCAACAACGCCGGCATCTCCATCTACGGCAAGCACGAAGAGGTGGCGATGGAAGACAACTATCGCCTGTTCCAGACCAATTTCTGGGGCGTGGTCTACGGTTCGCTCGAAGCCGTGCGCTGCATGAAGGAACGCGGCGGGGCCATCATCAATCTCGGCAGTGAACTGTCGGACCGCGCCGTCCCGCTGCAGGGCATGTATTCGGCTTCCAAGCACGCCGTCAAGGGTTTCACCGATTCGCTGCGCATGGAAGTCGAGAAGGACAAGCTGCCGATCTCGATCACCCTCATCAAGCCGGCCGCGATCGACACCATGTACACCGTGCACGCCAAGAACTACATGGACCACGAACCGGCCCTGCCCCCGCCCGTCTACGCGCCCGAGCTGGTGGCCAACGCCATCCTCTACGCGGCCCAGCATCCCAAGCGCGACGTGTTCGTGGGCGGCGCGGCCAAGGTCTTCTCTTCCGCCTCGCATTACATGCCGCGCACCCTCGACAAATACATGAACGCCAGCATGTTCCGCCAGCAGCGCGCCGAGCAGTTCACCAGCGTCCAGCGGCGCGACGCCCTGCACGCGCCGGACCCGAGCGCGCAGCTGCAGGAACGGGCGGGCAGCGAGCGCCACGTGGCCGAACGCTGCGCCTACACGGCGGTGACCCTGCGTTCCAAGCCCATCCTGGCCACGGCCCTGGTGGCGGGCGGCGCCCTGCTCGCGGCCTGGCAGTACGGCCGCCGGCGCTCCGCCTTCGCCTGAGCAAAAAAAGCCGTCACGCCGCCGCTGGCGGGGTGACGGTCAAGGGGCAAGCTGTCCTGCCGCGGATCACGGGCGCTCGGGGCGCCCGGCTTCCTTCAGCGCTTCCTGGTCGATGGTGACAATCTGGTCGACGCCGATGTCGCCGCCGTCCTTGATGTCCGCGTCGCGGCCACTGGCGGCGCGTTCGCCCGTGCCGCCGGCGTCGCTATCGCTTTCCAGGTGGGCGTCCCCCACGTCGGGGCCGGCCGTGCCGTGGGCCGTGCTCGGTTCCAGGTCCGAGGTGGTGCCGCTGCCCAGGTCGAGCACGTCCTGCTGCGCCAGGCCGGGACCGCCGCGCACGTCGCTGCCGCTGTCCGAGGTGTCGCTCGGGCCGAGCGCCCCGGTGCCGTGGCCGCGTCCGATCACGCGGTCGCGCGTGCGGGGAAAGTTGTCGGGATCGAGAGTACTGGTGCCTGTCATGTTCGCTCCATAGTCCGGTTAGAAGGCATGGCGCAGGCCGAAGTTGATGGCCTTGGTGCTGCGGCCCGGGTCGCTCGCGTTGCCGACCGTATAGGCCGCGCCATGTTTGTTGCTGATGCGCGAAACCGCGGCGTACATGTCGGTCCGTTTCGACAGCGCATAGGTTACGCCCAGCGCCACCTGGTCCGCGTCGCGGTCCGATGGATCGCGGTCGTTCTTGCGGATGTACGATGCCAAAAAGGTGGTGGCGCCGCGCGGAATTGCAATCCCCAAAAGCAGGTCGCGGCTGTCGGTCGACGGCGTCGAGCTCACGGCCGCGCTGAAGGGATTGTCCGGATTCCACAAGGTGAGGTCGCCGCTGCCCTTGTTCACCGCGAAGGCCGTGTACACCGTCGCCGGACCGAGGTCGAGATTGGCGGCGAGAATGGAATGGCGGGCATCGTAGCTGCGCACCGGCATCACCATGGTCGTGTCCGTGACGTTGAGGTTCTGGTGGGCGGCGCGGACCGTGAAAGCGCCGCGCGTCAGCCCCACCGACACGCCCCAGACACGGTTCGCATGCCAGTCCCCGCTCGCTTCGCCGAAGCCATAGGTCGCCGCGGTAAACAGGCCGCTGCGGCTCTGGTTCTGCACGCGGATCGCATTGTCCATGCGCTTGCCGGAATAACCGACCAGGTTGGTGGCGGTGCCGGCCAGCCCGCCCTTGAAGGGGTCGCCCACGTCGACCAGGGTCTGGTAATCGAGCGTGTACTGGCGGCCCAGCAAGACCGCGACCGTATCGTGCTGCAGGCCGACGTAGGCCTGCCGGTTGAAGAGCTTGCCGTTCTGCTGGGATTGTCCGGTGTCGAGCCGGAAACCGGCTTCGAGTCCGAACACGGCCTGCCACTGGTTGCCCAGCGGCTCGTTGCCGCGCAGGCCGAGGAAGGATTCGCCCGCGATACCGCTTTCGACGCGGGTCGCCGTGCCGCAATTGCGAATGCAGCCGCGTTCGCCGACGACGCCGGCATCGGCCACACCGTAGAGCACCACATTCTGGGCCCAGGCGCCGGCCGAGACGGCAGCCAGTCCGGCCAGCGCCATGTTGGCCAGTTTCATGGTGTCACCTCGTTTCGCTGTGCATCCATGATGAAGTTATCCGCCGTGGGCGCGGCGCGTTCTGTCAAATGGCACACATTCGGGGCGACCCCGCAGGCCAAATTCCGTTTTGCGTGAAGTACTTAACGATGCCGGGCGCGGCGCTTCCCTACGCTGGATCCATGAACACGGATGACCTCGACGGGCCCGGCGCCGCCCGGGCGGCCGGGCTGCGCTACGTGAGCGACCGCACGCCAGGCATCGCCCGGCTGGCCGACGGCGCAGGATTTCGCTATGTCGATGCCGACGGACACGGCGTCAGCGACCCCGACACGCTGGAGCGCATCCGCCGCCTGGCCATTCCGCCGGCCTGGACCGATGTGTGGATCTGCGCCTTGCCGCACGGCCACCTGCAGGCGACGGGCCGCGACGCGCGCGGGCGCAAGCAGTACCGCTACCACGCGCGCTGGCGGGTGGTGCGCGACGAGGCCAAGTACGAGCGCATGGCCGCTTTCGGCCGCGCCCTGCCGCGCATCCGGCAGGCGGTGGCGGGCGACCTGGCCTTGCCCGGCCTGCCGCGCGAGAAAGTACTGGCCAGCATCGTGACCCTGCTCGAAGCGACCTTGATGCGGGTGGGGAACGAGGAATATGCGCGCGCCAACCATTCCTTTGGCCTCACCACCCTGCGCAACCGCCATGTGCAGGTGAACGGCAGCGCGGTCGCCTTCCGCTTTCGCGGCAAGAGCGGCGTCGTGCATGCGCGCACCATCAGCGACCGGCGCCTGGCGCGCCTGATCCGGCACATCCGCGAACTGCCGGGCCAGGAACTGTTCCAGTACCTGGACGAAGAGGGTCAGGTCCACGCCGTCAACTCGGCCGACGTCAACGATTACCTGCGCACGATCGCCGGCGACGACTTCACGGCCAAGGATTTCCGCACCTGGGCCGGCACCGTGCTGGCCGCGCTGGCCCTGGGCGCATGCGGCCCGGCCAGCTCGGCCACGGAATCCAAGCGCCTGGTCGCGCACGCGATCGAGCAGGTGGCGGCGCAACTGGGCAACACGGCCGCGGTCTGCCGCAAGTGCTATGTGCACCCGGCCGTCATCGACGCTTACCTGGGCGGCGTGCTGCGGGAGGGATGGCAGGCGCCGGAGGCACCCGGCCCGGGCGCGGCGCCGCACGGGCTCCAACCCGAGGAAGCCGCCGTGCTCGCGTTGCTGGAACGGCGGCTGGAGGCAGCGGCACCGGCCGCGAAAACGTCCCGCACACGAAAGGCCTCCCCCGAGCGTCAGCCGCGAGCAAGGGCCTGAGCGGCGCGCCGGTCCGGCGGCCGGCGGCGGACGCGGACCTGGAACTCCCTGGCCTTCAAGGCTTCCATCTGCATGACGGGCTCCTGCAAAGCTGGCCGGACCATCCTAGCGCAAACGTGCAACAGCCCCGCTCACGTTTCTTGAAAACATGGACGAAATTGCATTATGATTACAAGAATTAACATCCGGAATGCCCATGATCAGGCTGCGCAGCATCACCTTTCGCATCATTGTGCTCGGTGTCGTGCTGGGACTGATCGGAACCGGCATGCGCCTGTGGGTCGCCGTGCCCCAGCTGAAGGACAATGTCCGCGGGCTGGCCGAAAAGCAGCTGCTCGCGGTTGCGACTAATCTCGCCGGTAACGTCGATCGCGACGTGCGCCAGCGCCTCAACCTGATCGAACGCCTGGCGGGGAAGCTGCCGGCGCCCCTGCTGGCGGACCAGGCCGCCGCCGTGCGCTGGCTGGAAGAGCATCAGCCATTGATCCCGGCCTTCGATGGCGGCCTCGTTCTGCTGGACTCGCTCGACGGACATCCACTGGCCGCCTTCCCTGCCGCGCTTGGCCAGGACTGGGCCGGCCGCCAGGCGTGGATGGAGCAGGCCCTGCGCCTCGGCCACGCCGTGATGGGGCCGCCCACCGCCAACGCCCACCAGGGCAGCCCGGCCATCGTCTTCGCCGTTCCCGTGCGTGACGCGCAAGGACGTCCGACCGCCGTCCTGGCGGGCCTGGCGCGCCTGGGCAGCGGCGGCTTCCTGAGCTACCTCGAACACGCCCGCCTGGGCGATCACGGCAGCTACCTCGTGGTGGCCCCGCACGAAGGCCTGTTCGTCACGGCCAGCGATCCCGCCCTCATCTTCCGCCCCGTGCCGGCGGCGGGGACGAACGCCTTGCACGACCTGTCGCAGCAGGGCTTTCGCGGCACCGGCATCACCACCAGCTCGCGCGGGGTGGAGGAGCTGGCGGCCGTCGCCGGCGTGCCCGCGACCGGCTGGTACGTGGTGGCGCGCCTGCCGACCGCGGAAGCCTTCCAGCCCGTGGCCGCGATGCGCGACCTGATCGTCAAGGGCAGCGTGGCCTCGGTGGTGGTGGCGATCGTGATCGTGCTGGCCCTGATGCCACAGGTGCTGCGGCCCCTGATCACGACCGCGCGCGCCATGCGCGCCATGGCCGGCGGGGAGCGCGAGCTGGCCGAACTGCCGGTGGTGCGCGACGACGAGGTGGGCGACCTGGTCGGCGGCTTCAACGTGCTGGTGCGGCGCCTGCGCCACGAGGAGCAGGTGCGCGCGTCCACCGAACGCCAGCTGCAATACCTGGCCCATCACGACACCCTGACCGGCCTGTACAACCGGGCCATGCTGGAAACCCTGCTGCAGCAAGCCATGGCGCACGCGGAACGGGAAGGCACGGAGCTGGCCCTGCTGTTCTGCGACCTGGACGGCTTCAAGGAGATCAACGACCGCCACGGCCACGATGCCGGCGACGAGGTACTGCGCCAGGTCGGCACGCGCCTGGCAGCGGGGCGGCGCGGGATCGACATCGTCGCGCGCCTGGGCGGCGACGAATTCATCGTGGTGCTGACCGGCCAGCGCGACGCCCGCGCCGGCGCCGTGAAGGTGGCCGAGCAGTGCCTGGCCGCCGTCCAGGCCCCGATCCCGCTGGACGGGCAGCTGGTGACCGTGGGCATGTCGATCGGGATCACGCTCCACGGCGGCCCCGCCGTGCCGACCTCGACCCTGCTCTCGCGCGCCGACAGCGCCATGTACCGCGCCAAGCACGCCGGCAAAGGCCGCTACGCCTTCCTGGACGCCGATCTATTGCTCCTGAGCCGCAGCGCGTGAACCGGCCATGACGAGCTTGACCAGCGCCGGCATCGCGGCGCTCGAGCTACGATCGCAGGCACCGACCAGCGCCGACCATGGCAAACTGATCGGCTTGGTTGCGGCCTGCCAGCGCGGCGACCACAGCCGCGGCGCCTTGGCCCACGTTTGATTCGCGCCGGCGCCCCGCCTGCGCTGCAGCACAATATCTGCCGGATGGTTGCCACTCTCGCGCTACCGACGGTAGTGATCCCGGGCCGCCTGCCCGACCTCACGCCCCTGGCCGAAGCCCTGTGCCGGCACTGGGCCACCCCGGCGCTGAAGTTTCGCGCTAACATGGCGGCGAACGGTTCAGAAAGCTATAATCCGCAATCCCCGCACGTATGAGCTCCACCATGAGAGACGGCCTGAGTAAGGAACAGTCGAAAGTCCTGTTCGAAGAAGTGGCGAACTATTTTTCGCTGTTCAGCGAACCCACGCGCCTGAAGATCATGAGCGCACTGTGCAGCGGGGAGAAGTCGGTCAACGAGATCGTGGAATGCGTCGAATCGACCCAGGCCAACGTCTCGCGCCAGATCAACATGCTGTACCGCTCCAAGGTGCTGGCGCGGCGCAAGGAAGGCACCCAGGTCTTCTACAAGATCGACGACAAGAAGACCCTCCGGATGTGCCAGACCGTCTGCGACGAAATCGCCAACAAGATCGGTCTGGAGGACGAACGCTGAAGCGCCGCCGCTTCAGCGCAGCGGCACGGCCCCGGCCAGCGGGCGCTGGGCCATGGTCCACTCGTGCAGGGATCCGTCGTACAGCCTGGCCTTGGTATTGCCCAACAGCTCAGACAGTACGAACCACGGCCCCGAGGACAGGTGGCCACTGTTGCAGTAGCTGATCGCCGGCGCCGCCGGGTCGATGCCCTGGGCCTTGAACAGCGCGGCATAAGTATTGGCGCTCATGAAGCGGAGCGCGCCGCCGCTGGAGGCGAACATCAGCTCCGGCGCGTACAGGCGCGCGCCCTCCAGGTGGCCGTAGCCGTAGACATAGTCGCGCTTGACCAGTCCCAGGTAACTCTTGATGTCGCGCGCGTCGATCAGGCCCGCGCCGTGTGCCGCCGCCACGTCGTCGATGCCGGCGAAATAGCGCGCAGCGCGCTCCGGCCCCGCCTTCCAGCTGCCCTGGCGCGGCACGTCCGGCGCGGTCGATACGGGTCGCCCCTCGTTCAGCCAGCCCGCCAGGCCGCCATCGAGCACCGCCAGCTGGTCCTCGCCGTAAACCTTGAACTGCCAGTACACGCGCAGCGCGTCGTCCATGTCCGGCACTTCCACGCCCACCGGCACCAGCACGATCGGCTTGCCGGCGTCGATCCCCGCCGCCCGCACCGCAAGCTCGAAGGTGGCGCGCTCGGGAATCATGTACTTGACCTTGAGCGCCCCCATCTGACGCTCGGTGCGCATGGTCTTCATGTCGATCAGGCGCGCGCCGGCGATGTGGCCGCCCGGTTCGCTGAGGACGATCTTGCCGCTCTTCGGATCGGAATCGAATTCCGGCTGCCGCGTGAAGATGGCGCTGCTGCTGCGTACGTCGACCACCTGCACCTTGTCCAGGTTGGCCGCCAGCCAGGCGCTGTCGACCACCGGACCGGGCAGGATGCCGGCCCAGGCCCCGCCCCAACCGACCACCAAGGCCGCCGTGGCGGCCACTCGCATCATCCATGCTTTCATCATCAAGACTCCTTCAAGGTACTTCGTTGAATTCGAGGGCGGCGATGCGCGGCCCCAGCCGCGCGCTGCAGCCGGCCAGGCGTGCCCGCGCGCCATGGCGCACGGCGGCGCGGTCGCGCCGCGCCAGCATGCGCGCCAGCTGCGGACGGAACAGGGCCACCATCGCCGTCAGCCAGCGCGCCACCGGGGCGAACCGGCCCCTGGCCGCGAGCGTGAAGCAGGACAGGGCATGCTCCAGCTCCGGCGCGGCGCGCCAGGTCTCGCCCGTGACCCAGGCGCTGGTGGCGAACCAGCGCAGCGGCAGGCCGCGTTCGTCCAGCGCGAGGGCCGCCAGGTGGCTGTAGCCGCGCGCGTCCTCGACGAACAGGTGGAAGTGTCCCCACTCCCCGCCCGGGTCGCCCGGATGGCGGTGCGCATGGAAAAAGGCGCGCGTGCCGTTGACGCGGTCCACCAGGTCGCGCGCGGGAAAGTGCCGCTCTTCGCCGCCGGGCGCGCGGGCGCCGACGATGGCCTGGGGCAGGCTGCGCCCGCGCGCGTGCAGCGCCAGGGCCGTGCCCAGCACCACGCGCGCCGCCGCGGCCGTGCTCAGGCCGACTTGGCCGGCGCGCACGGGCTGGATGGGGCGCACGGGTTCCCGGCCTTCTTCTTTTTCTTGCGCGCCGGTCCGCAAGGATTGGCCGGGCCGCAGGGATTGGACGCCTTGGCGCTGGCGCTGGCGCTCGCGCTCGCGCTGGACTGCGCGGGCGTGGGCGCCGGCGCGGCGCCGGCAGCGGCGATGACGGCCGCCAGCATGGCGGCCAGGGAGGCTTGGGAACGACGGGACATGCTCTCTCCTTTGACTGGAACGATCGATTATTCAGGCTGCGCGCCGGCCACGGCTTCGGCGGCGGCGACCGGGCCGCGCCCGCGCGCCTCGAACCAGCCGCCCAGGCGGTACACACCGGCGAGGGCCGCGCCCAGGATGGCCAGCATCGCCCAGTCGCTCACCCCCAGGGCCGCGGCGAAGGTGTCGCCCTGCTCCAGCGCCGCCGCATCCATCAGGCCTTGCAGGGCCGGGCCGTAGGCGGCCGCGAACAGCGCCGTGCCGGCCACCAGCCCAAGCAGGAACACGAGCGCGTCCAGGCGCCCGGACAACAGCCCGACCACCGAGGTGCCCGGGCAGTAGCCGCCGACGGCGAAGCCGGCGCCGACCAGCGCCCCGCCCACCCCCGCCGCCGCCAGCAGGGCCGGCGGCACGAACACGTTGTCGGCATCGAGCAGGCCGAAGGCGCGCAGCAGCACCAGGCCGCCGGCCGCGACCACGATGGCCGTGAACATCACCTTGAACACCGACCAGTCACGCAGCTGGAATTGCGCGGTCAGCTTGCACGGGCTGCCGAAGCCCGCGTTTTCCAGCACGTAGCCGAACAGGAAACCGCACACCAGGCCGGAAACCAGGCCGTCGTCGCCAATGGGCAGCGTCATTTCAGACTCCTTTCACGAGGCGCGCGGTCACCAGGCCGACCGCGAAGAATGCGCCGAGGAACACGAAGGCGGCCACGCCCAGGGTGGCCGCGCCGGACAGACCGAGCCCGCTGGTGCAGCCGGCCGCCACGCGCGCGCCGAAGCCGGCCAGCAGGCCGCCGCCGAAGGCCGCCGCGATGCGCCGCCCGCGTCCGACATGACGTTCGCCATCGAGCTGGACCCGGAAGCGCCCCGCCTGGAACGCCGCCGCCAGCGCGCCCAGGGCCACTCCGAGCACCTGCCAGCTGATCCAGGCCGCCATGGGATGTCCGCCTGCCGTCATCGGTCCCAGATACGCGTTCGCGGCCGTCGCCTCGGGCGCCAGCGCCATCCCGAGCGCCGCGGTGGCGCGGGTCGAGGCGCCGGTCGCGCCCAGCCCATGCCCGGTCCAGACGAAGGTCAGCAACAGCACCAGGCCGAGCGCCACGCCCGCCGCCCACGCAGGCCAGAACGGCCGCACTGCTCTCATGTTTCAACCCTCCATGATCGTTCTCGAAAATTACAATATGCTTACATACGCATACTTGCAAGTG
>DASRUW010000614.1:0-2465 GCA_035655255.1 Telluria sp.
ACTGATTGCATGAACCCTACAAACAAAATCACAGGCAAAAGCTGGTCTAGCCTGCTGGGAACGACCCGCAAGGCGCGCATCATCAGCGCCTCGGCGATCTTCCTCGCGGCCTGTGCCTTTGGGGCTGCCGGGGTGGCGCCGCTTGCGCCCGACCCGGCCAATCTGCCAGTCCGCTCCATCGCCCAGGAACTCCAGCTTCCCGAGATCGGCGACCAGATTGCAGCCCTGCAGGACGCCGACCAGAAATTCATCAGCGAAGAGCGCGTCCGTCCGGGCGACTCCCTCGCTTCCCTGCTCAACCGCCTCGGGGTCGACGACCCGGACGCCGCCTCCTTCATCAAGTCGGACAAGGTGGCCCACGCCATCATGCAGCTGCAGACCGGCAAGCGGGTGCAGGCCGAAACCGACGACGAAGGCCAGCTCGAATGGCTGCGCGCGACCGTGGCCGACAGCAAGGACAAATCCGTCAAGAACATCACCGTGACCCGCCAGGGCGGCAAGCTGGTGGCGGTCGAGGCGCCGGCCCAGCTGGAACGCCGCATCGAGATGCGCTCGCGCGAGATCACCACGTCCCTGTACGCCGCCACCGACTCCGGCGGCGACGGCGGCCGCCTGCCGGACGCGATCACGGCCCAGATCATCGAGATGTTCTCGACCGACATCGACTTCCGCTCCGACCTCAAGCGCGGCGACCGCTTCAACGTGGTCTACGAAACCTACTGGCTGGACGGCGAGATGGTGAGTACCGGCCGCATCCTGGCCGGCGAATTCACCAACCGCGGCGTGACCTACCAGTCGGTCTGGTTCGACGACCCGGTCACCAGGCAGGGCGGCTACTACAGCGTGGACGGCAAGGCCCTGAAGAAGGCCTTCCTCAAGTCGCCGCTGGAGTTCTCGCGGATCTCCTCCGGCTTCTCGATGCGCGTGCACCCCGTGTTCGGCAACTGGAAGCAGCATAAGGGCATCGACTTCGCCGCGGCGCTCGGCACGCCGATCCGCGCGGCCGGCGACGGCGTGGTGGACTTCAAGGGCGTCTCGAACGGCTACGGCAACCTGGTCGTGCTCAAGCACTGGAACAACTACAGCACGGCCTATGCCCACATGAGCCGCTTCGCGCCCGGCATCGCCCGCGGCAGCAAGGTGACCCAGGGCCAGGTGATCGGCTACGTCGGCGCCACCGGCTGGGCCACCGGCGCCCACCTGCACTACGAATTCCGCATCGGCGGCCAGGCGGTCGACCCGACCAAGGTCAAGGTCACGGCCCAGGCCCCGCTGTCCCCGGCCGAACTGGGCCGCTTCCGCATGGTCTCGGCCGACATGCTGCACCGCTTCGACCTGCTGCGCCCGGTCGGTCCGAAACTGGCCCTGCGCTAGGACGGTGTCCGAGCTTTACATCGGCCTGATGTCCGGCACCTCGCTCGACGGGGTGGACGGCGTCCTGGCCGATTTCGCGGGCGGCGCAATCCAGACCCTGGCCGCCGCCTTCGTCCCCTTCCCCGCCGCACTGCGCGCCGAACTGATGGCGCTGCAAAGCGCGACCGCCAACGAAATCGAACGCGAAGCCCTCGCCGCCAACGGCCTGGCCGCGGCCTACGCGCGCTGCGCCGACGAACTGGTGGCCAAGGCGCCCGGCCGCGTGGCCGCCGTGTGCGTGCACGGCCAGACCATCCGCCACCGCCCGGAACTGGGATTCACCCGCCAGACCAACAATCCCGCCCTGGTGGCCGAGCTGACCGGCATCGACGTCATCGCGGACTTCCGCAGCCGCGACGTGGCGGCCGGCGGCCAGGGGGCGCCGCTGGTGCCAGCCTTCCATCAGGCGCAATTCGGCCATCCCGGCCAGACCCGGGTGGTGGTCAACGTGGGCGGCATCGCCAACATCAGCGTGCTGCACGCGGACGGGCGCGTGAGCGGCTACGACACCGGCCCCGGCAACGTGCTCATGGATCTGTGGATCGCCCGCCACCAGGGCGCGGCCTACGACGCCGGCGGCGCCTGGGCCGCGACCGGCCAGGTCCAGCCGGACCTCCTGGCCGCCCTGCTGCGCGAGCCCTACTTCGCCCTGCCCGCCCCCAAGAGCACGGGGCGCGACCTGTTCCACGCCGCCTGGCTGGACACGCAGCTGGCCGCCTTCCCGCAGCGCGCGGCGGCGGACGTGCAAGCCACCCTCACGCGCCTGACGGCGGTGACGATCGCGGACGGGATCGGGAAGGAGACGGACCGGCCGGAAGCGGTCTACGTGTGCGGCGGCGGCGCCTACAACGCCACCTTGCTGAAGGAACTGGCCGGCGCCCTGGGCGGAAACGTGCCGGTGCACCCGACCGACGTGCTGGGCGTGGCGCCCAACCGGGTCGAGGCCCTCGCCTTCGCCTGGCTCGGCTACCGGTTCTCCAAACGACAAGCGGGCAATCTGCCCGCCGTCACTGGTGCGAAAGGGCTCCGCATCCTGGGAGCCCTGTATCCGG
>DASRUW010000615.1:0-17207 GCA_035655255.1 Telluria sp.
AAACCGCGCGTGACGCAGCTGGCCGTGTTCTGCGCGGTGATCGGCATGTTCCTCGCCACCGACGGCTTTCCCGGCTGGCGCGTGCTGGTCGCGGGCACCATCGGCATCTGGCTGCTGGCCGGCGCCGCGTTCGCGGTGAACTGCCTGGTCGAGGCCGAAATAGACGCGCGCATGGCGCGCACTGCCCGCCGCCCCACCGCGATGGGGGAGCTGACCCGCACCCAGACGATCGTCTTTTCCGCCCTGATCGGCGGCGCGGGCATGTGGGTGCTGTATGCCCTCGTCAATCCGCTCACCATGTGGCTGACCTTCGTGACCTTTGTCGGCTACGCGGTCATCTACACCATGCTGCTCAAGCCGGCCACGCCGCAGAACATCGTCATCGGCGGCCTGTCGGGCGCCATGCCGCCCGCGCTGGGCTGGGCGGCGGTCGCCAACGACGTGCCGATGCAGGCCTGGCTGCTGGTGCTGATCATCTTCGTCTGGACGCCGCCGCACTTCTGGGCGCTGGCCATGTACCGGCGCGACGACTATGCGCGTTCCGGCCTGCCGATGCTGCCGGTGACGCATGGCATGCAGTTCACGGGCCTGCACATCTTCCTGTACGCGATCATGCTGGCGGCGACGACCTTGATCCCGTTCGCGGTCCACATGAGCGGCATGATCTACCTGGCCAGCGCCGTCGTGCTGAACGGCCTGTTCATGCGGCATGCCTGGATGGTGCACAAGCACTACAGCGACATCGTGGCGCGCAAGGCCTTCGCGTTTTCCATCGTCTACCTGGCGCTGCTGTTTGCCGCGCTCCTGGTCGACCACTACTTCAGGTTCTGACATGAAACGACTCGTTTGCCTGCTGGCGGCGGTGCTGGTCCTGGCCGTGACCGGGTGCGACCGGCAGGCGGCGCGCCCGCTGCAGTTCCAGGGCGTCGACGTGACCGGCTTGCAGTACGCGCGCGGCTTCACGCTGACGGACCACAATGGCAAGGTCCGCACCCTGAACGACTTCAAGGGCAAGATCGTGCTGGTCTTCTTCGGCTACACCCAGTGCCCGGACGTGTGCCCGACCACCATGACCGAGGTCGCGAGCGCGCTGCAGCAGCTCGGCCCGCGCGCGAAGGAGGTGCAGGTGCTGTTCGTCACCATCGACCCCGAGCGCGACACCCAGGAGCTGCTGCGCCAGTACGTCCCCGCGTTCGACCCGTCCTTCCTCGGCCTGCGCGGCGATGCGGCGCAGACGGCGGCCGTGGCCAAGGAATTCCGCGTGTTCTACCAGAAGGTCGAAGGCAGCAAGCCGGGCGTCTACTCGATGAACCATACCTCCGGCCTGTTCGTGTTCGACAAGGACGGCAAGGTGCGCCTGTTCGAAACCACCGGTCAGGGTCCGGCCGCCCTCGCCAGCGACCTAAAGCAGCTGCTCGGTTGAGCGGTCGCAGCCACTGCTGGCGTGCGGCGGTGCTCTCTGCGATACTGAGGCGGAACACGTTTCAGGATGGCTAATGGAAAAACGCACCACCAATTACGCGCGGATGGGGGCGGTTACCTTGCTGGTGATCGGCTGCTTCGTGGTCTTGCGGCCGTTCCTGGCGGCCGTGCTGTTCTCGGCGGCGGTCGCGATCTCGACCTGGCCGCTGTTTACGCGCCTGCTGCACCTGATGCACGGGCGCCGCACGCTGGCCGCGCTGGTCATGACGCTCACGCTGACCCTGCTCGTCATCGTGCCGCTCGCGCTGGTGGCCTACAACCTGGCCGACAACGTCGCCGATTTCTATGAACGCATCCGTGCCACCGTCGCCAGCGGCGCGCTCGAGCCGCCGGCCTGGCTGCGCGGGATTCCGCTCGTGGGCGAGCCGCTCGACGCCTACCTGCGCACGCTATTCGGCAGCCGCGAGGAACTGACCGCGTTCGCGCAGCGCATGCTGGAGCCGGCACGCCACTACCTCGCGGTCGGCGTCGTCGGCCTGGGCGGCGGCGTGGCGCAGGTGAGCCTGGCGGCCTTCGTCGCCTTCTTCGTCTACCGCGACGGTGCGGCGATGACCCGTTCGATCAGCGTTGGCATGGAGCGCCTGATCGGCGCCGCCGCGCCGAACGTGCAAGGCATCGTGGTGCGCACCGTGCGCGGCGTGATGTACGGCCTGCTCGGCACCGCGCTGGCGCAGGCCATCGTGGCGGCGATCGGCTTCATGATCGCCGGCGTGCCCGCCGTGCCGCTGCTGGCGGTGCTGACCTTCCTGTTCTCGCTGGTGCCGGTCGGACCGCCCCTGATCTGGGGCGGCGCGGCCTGGTGGCTGTTCGACCAGGGGCGGCCCGGCTGGGGCATCTTCATGCTGATCTGGGGCTTTTTCGGCATCAGCAGCGTGGACAACATCGTCAAGCCGATGCTGATCTCGCGCGGCTCTTCCTTGCCCTTCCTGCTGGTCTTCCTCGGCGTGCTGGGCGGGGTGCTGGCGTTCGGCTTTGTCGGCCTGTTCATCGGCCCGACCCTGCTGGCGGTGGGCTTCTCGCTGATGCGCGACTGGACCGGCGTCGAGCCGGACGGTCCGCCGCGCCCGGATCAGTCCTGATCTTCCTCGCCCTTGCGGTCGGGGCGGGGGATCACTTTCACGAGCACGATGCGCGGGCCGTTCATCTTGCGCACCACGATGTCGAAGCCGGGGAATTCGACCTTCTGCCCCTGCTTGGGAATGTCGCCCAGGCGCAGCATGATCAGGCCACCCACGGATTCGACGCCGTCCTGTTCTTCCTCGTTGTCGATCTCCAGGCCCAGGGCACGCTCCAGCGACACGATGGGCAGGCTGGCCTTGCCGATCAAGGCGCCGTCCGGCTGGCGTAGCCAGTCGTTCTCGTTGACGCGGAATTCGTCATGGATCTCGCCCACCACCGCGCCGAGCAGGTTGTCGAGCGTGATGAAACCGAGCGGCCGCTTGCCTTTCTCCCCGATCAGGGCGAAGTGCGGCGCCCCTTCGCGGAAGCGGCGGAACAGTTCCAGCGCCGGCGTGCGGCCGGAAAAGGTTTCGACCGGGCGCAGGTAGTCGGTCAGGTCGTCGATCGGCTTGCCGGCCTGCTGGGCGAAGAACAGGTCCTTCAGGTGGATCACGCCTTCCACCTCCTCACCGCTGGCATCGAAATACGGATAGCGGCTGAAGCGGTTGCGCACCATCGTCGCCAGGTTCTCGTCCAGCGGCCGGCCGGCGTGCAGGGCGATCACCTCGTTAATCGGTCGCATCAGGTCGGACACCGTGAGCGTGCCGAATTCGAGCGAGTGCGCCAGGATGTGGCGCTCGTCCTGTGTGTATTTCCCCGGCTGGCTGGTGCGCAGGATCAGCTTGAGCTCCTCGTTCGAATAGGCCTGCTGGCCATGCCCGCCTGCCGTGGACAGTCCCACCATGCGCAACACCAGGTTGGCGCTCTGATTGAGCAGCCAGATGGCGGGGTACATCGCCCAGTAGAAGCCATACAGCGGCAGCGCGCTCCACAGGCCGATCGCTTCCGGCATGCGGATGGCGAGCGACTTCGGCGCCAGCTCGCCGACCACGATGTGCAGGAAGGAGATCACGCCGAAGGCAAACACGAACGACACGCCGTGGACCACTTGTGGCGAAGTGATGCCCAGCAGGGCGAAGACGGGCTGCAGCAGTTCCGCGAAGGCGGGTTCGCCGATCCAGCCCAGGCCCAGCGAGGCGAGCGTGATACCGAGCTGGCAGGCGGAAAGGTAAGCGTCGAGCTGCCCATGGACCTTGGCCAGCACGCGTCCGCGCAGGCCCTGCGTCTTGGCAATCGCGCGCACGCGGGTCGGGCGCAGCGTCACAATGCCAAATTCGGCCGCGACGAAAAAACCGTTCAGGGCCACGAGGAGGAGGGCGAGGAGGACGAGGAATAGGTTGAGCATGGGCGCTATTGTAAGGCTCATCCGGGATTGAACGCGCCTTGCGCGGCCGCGGCCAGGATCGCCTCCACGGCCGGGTGCTTGATGCGGCGTTCCTTCGAGATGGCGTAGTACTGCTCGCGCACCTGCGGCACCGGCCCGACCAGCACCGCGCCGTACTGGGCCTGCACGTCCGCCGCCAGCGCGGCCGGTGCGAAGAACAGGCCGGCGCCGTTACGGCCGAAGGTGTTGAGCAAGGCATTGTCTTCGAACTCGCCGGCGATGTCCGGCCGCACGCCGTGCAACGAGAACCATTCGTCGATCCGGCCGCGCAGCGCATTGTTCCGGGCCGGGAGCAGGAAGGGGGCGCCGTCCAGGCTGTCGGGAAAGCGTCTGGCGTACTTGCGCGCCAGCGCCGGCACGCCGACGACGATGGTCTCGCTTTCGAACAAAAGATGGCTGAACACACGCAGGCTGGTGCCCGAGCGCACGTCGCGGTCGGTCAGCACCACGTCCAGCTTGTGCACGGCCAGGTCCGCGAGCAGGGCCTCGAACTGGTCCTCGTAGCACACCAGGCGCACCGGCGTGTCCAGATGGCGCGTCGGCTCCAGCATGCGGAAGGCGGACAGCTTGGGCAGCGAGTCAGAGATGCCGACCGTCAGGCGCATCTGGCCGCTGTCCGCGTCCGCCAGGGCCTCCTGCATCTGCTCGCCGAGCAGGAAGATCTGGTCGGCGTAGGCCAGTGCCAGCCGGCCCGCTTCCGTCAGCACCAGGCGCCGGCCCTCGGGCATGAGCAGGGCCTTCCCGACCGACTGGTCGAGCAGGGCGAGCTGGGTGGAGACGGTCTGCACCGCCAGGCCGAGACGTTCCGCCGCGCGCGTCACGCTGCCTTCCTTGGCCACCACCCAGAAGTAGTACAGGTGGCGGAAGTTGATTCCGGTCGTTTTCATATCTTCTGTTTTTCCGAAGTAATCATCTCTTTTTCTTCGCTTTTTTAAATACTAACACGGCCCCATACTGCGCTTCATCAAAGTTCAACACCGAAAGGAATGCATACATGAAGCACTTCAGAGTCTCGTTCATCGTCACGCTGGTCTGCCTGGCCGCGGCGGGATGGTGGGGCTACGAGCACACCGGCCTCTCCGGCGCGCTGACGGCGGTCGGCATCGCCGCGATCCTCGGCGTGATGGAGGTGTCGCTCTCATTCGACAACGCGGTGGTCAACGCCTCCGTGCTCAAGACCTGGGATCCGTTCTGGCAGAAGCTGTTCCTTGGCCTCGGCATCGTGATCGCCGTGTTCGGCATGCGCTTGTTGTTCCCGCTGGTGATCGTGGCGATGGCCGCTGACATCGGACTGACCGACGTCTGGCATCTCGCGCTGAACAACCCGGCCGAATATTCGCGCCACCTGACCGAGCATCACGCGGAAGTGGCGGCCTTCGGCGGCATGTTCCTGCTGCTGGTGTTCCTCAATTTCCTGCTCGACGACGAGAAGGAGATGCACTGGCTGGGCCACATCGAGCAGAAGCTCGGCGCCCTGGGCAAGGTGTCCTCGATCTCGGTGATGGTGGCGATCGGCACGCTGATGGCGAGCCTGCAGCTGGTGGACCCGGCGCGCCAGATGGTGGTGCTGATGTCCGGCCTTTGGGGCATCCTGATCTATGTCGGCGTGGACATGATCTCGAACCTGCTCGAGAAGGAGGAAGAGGGCGGCAGCAATGTGGGCGACATGGTCAAGCGCGGCGGCATCGGCGCCTTCCTGTACCTCGAAGTGCTGGATGCGTCCTTCAGCTTCGACGGCGTGATCGGCGCCTTCGCGATCACGACCGACGTGGTGGTGATCATGCTGGGCCTGGCCATCGGCGCGATGTTCGTGCGTTCGCTGACGGTCTTCCTGGTCAAGAAGGGCACGCTGGACGAATTCGTGTACCTGGAACACGGCGCGCACTACGCGATCGGCATCCTGGCCTTGATCATGTTGGCGAGCATGAAGTTCCATATCCCGGAGCTGTTCACCGGTCTGGTTGGCGTGGCCTTCATCGTGGCTTCGCTCTACTCGTCGGTGCGGCACAAGAAACAGCAGGCCCTGCTCGAAGCGGCGGCCTGACAAGGACCCGCGGCGAGCGGCCGGACACCCAGCTCGCTGCGTGTATGACGAAGACGGTGTTCACACTGGTTCACTACTTTAGGAGTTACACATCATGGCAATCACTTTGCAAAAAGGCGGCAACGTCAACCTGTCGAAAGAAGCTCCCGGCCTGACCAAACTGACCGTGGGTCTGGGCTGGGACGTGCGCGCCACGGACGGCGCGGCCTACGACCTGGACGGTGTAGTGTTCCTGCTCAAGCCGGACGGGAAGGTGCGGTCCGACGCGGACTTCATCTTCTATAACAACTTGAAGTCCGCCGACGGCTCCGTGGCCCACTCGGGCGACAACCGCACCGGCGCCGGTGACGGCGACGACGAGACGGTCAGCATCGACCTGTCCCGCGTGCCGGCCGAGGTGGACCGCATCGCCGTGGCGGTGACGATCCACGACGCGGAAGCGCGCCGCCAGAACTTCGGTCAGGTGCAGAAGGCCTTCGTGCGCTGCGTGAACGCGGCCAACAACGGCGAGATCGCCCGCTACGACCTGTCCGAAGACGGCTCGACGGAAGCGGCCATGATCTTCGGCGAGGTGTACCGGAGCGGCGGCGACTGGAAGTTCCGCGCAGTCGGCCAAGGCTTCAAGGGCGGCCTCGGCCCCCTGGCCCGCAACTACGGCGTGGCCGTTTAAGGAGCCGCGCCATGCCCGTCTTTACCGTCACCGGCGACGTCGATCCCTTCCTGCACGTGGCCATGCGCCGCGGCGAGATGATCTACTGCGAGTCGGACGCCATGGTCATGATGGAATCGACCCTGGAGCTCAAGGGGAAGATGCGCGGCGGCCTGGGTGCCGCCCTGATGCGCACCTTCGCCAACGGCGAGTCCTTCTTCCAGCAGCACATCGAGGCCTCGGGCGGCGACGGCGACTGCCTGCTCTCGCCAGTGCTGCCGGGGGCGATGCAAGTGATCGATTGCGGCCCGAATCAGTACCTGCTGTCGGACGGAGCCTTCGTGGCGGCGTCCTCCAGCATCGAGCTGCGGGTGCGCACGCAGAGCCTGGGCAATGCGCTGTTCGCGCAGAGCGGCGGCTTCTTCGTCACCGAAACCGCGGGCTCCGGGCAGGTGGTGGTGTCCGGTTTCGGCTCGATGTCGGTGCTGGACGTGGAGCCGGGCAAGGACGTCATCATCGACAACTCGCACGTGGTTTGCTGGGATTCCAGCCTGCGCTACGAGATTTCGATGACCACCAGCCGCAACGCCGGCTTCCTCGGCAATCTGGTGAACAGCCAGATCAGCGGAGAGGCGCTGGTGCTGCGCTTTTCCGGCAAGGGCAAGGTCTATGTTTGTTCGCGCAACCGGCAGGCGTTCCAGCAGTGGACGCAGCAGGGCGCGCACCGTTAAGGAGTCTTACAAATGGCAGTCAATCTTCAGAAGGGCCAGAAGATCTCGCTCGAAAAAGAGGCCGGCGGCGCGCTGCGGCGCGTCACCATGGGCCTGGGCTGGGATGCCGTCAAGCGCGGCGGCTTCTTCGGCTTCGGCGGTTCGAGCACCGAGATCGACCTCGACGCCTCGTGCGTGATGTTCGACGAGGCCAACCAGCCGTTGGACGTGGTGTGGTTCCGCCAGCTGCGCAGCAAGGACGGCAGCGTCACTCACACGGGTGACAACCGTACCGGCGCGGGCGACGGCGACGACGAGCAGATCATCGTCGACCTCGCCAGCGTACCGGCCAACGTGAAGTCGCTGGTGTTCACGGTGAACAGCTTCACCGGCCAGAGCTTCGCCCAGGTGCAGAACGCGTTCTGCCGCATTCTCAACAGCGCCGACAATCGCGAGATCGCGCGTTACGACCTGTCGGTGCAGGGCACCCACACGGCGCAGATCATGGCCAAGCTGTACCGCCACAACGGCGAATGGAAGATGCACGCGATCGGCGAGAACGGCACCGGCCGCACCTTCGACCAGCTGCTGCCGCAGATCACGCCGCACCTGTAATTTCCGCTTTACCTGTTGTCTCCTCCTTGGAGCCGGCGCCGCGAGGCCCGGCTCTTTTTTTGCACAAGATCAAGATCCCCTTCATTCGCCTCCATAGACTGTCCTCTCGGCATCTTGCGGAGAGGAAATGAAGCGCTATCACATCACGCTCGGCGCCACCACCACGGCGCAGGGCAAGGTCATATCGGCGAGTGCCCCGATGTCCGTCATGGGCGCGCGGCAAGCGCTCGAAGGCGACCAGGTGTCTTGCCCGGCCTGTAAGAGTACGGGCAAGATCGTCTGCATCGAACCGCGCCTGAAGGATGGGTTCAATGGCCGCCAGCGCGCGCTCAGCGACGACTTGGGTCTTTGCGCCTGTCCCACACCGCCGCGTCTCGTCGCGAGCCAGAGCATGTCCTTCCAGGTCGTGGGCGCGACGGTGGTTGATGCGCCGACGCGCGGTATGGGGGCAGCTGAGCAGGAGATCACAGGCGCGCTTGACGAAGCGTTCCGCGCGGTTGACTCCGCCGGGCGCGCGGTTCCCGGTCAGCCCTACCGCATCCGCACCGCCGAAGGCCACGAGGTGCGCGGTCGTACCGATGAAAACGGGATGACGCGCCGGGTGGTGACCTCACAGCCGCAGGCGCTCGAACTGTTCTGGGACCACCCGGTCCCTGACTCGGGGACCGCAGGTGATAATGAGGATCGCGCATGTTAGAAGCCAAGCCCGCGGCGCGCGGCCGCACCAATTCAACACGCGGCTCACGTGTGGATGTCCCGGTGACGCATCGCAAAGTGGCCTACGTATTCGATACCTCTGTCAGTAACCCCAAAGGGGTTGTGGCGATGGCGGTCGTCGCTCACGTCAATGGCAAGGCGGTACCGTGCGAAATTCAGCTCGAAAAGAAGCACCCATGCATACGCTCGGCGACGCTGTTCGCCGAAGCAGGCGCCAAGGTCGAACTTTTCCTGAATGGCGACGCCACATATCGGTCGCATCCCGTCTATGCGGTTCAGGTGGGTGCCAACGACGTTCAAGTGCTCATCAAAGAGAAGTTTGGAAAGTATGCTGAGGAAGCTGTGCTGGCAGGGCCGGAGACGTGCAGCGACGACCGCCCGGACGGACGAACAGGACCGCTGGACAAGTACACTGCCAGCCTGACTGGCGATATCTGGATGCGGATCTCCCACCTCTATACGGAATCCGAAGCGGCGGCGATCATTCCACCTGACGTCCATCCGGCTATTCGGGCCGCTGTCTTGTCGGTGTATCGCGGCTTGGCGAAGCCCTCCCTCAGCGTGGATTTTCCTGCCTCCGATTCCAAGCCCGCGTCCAGCGTGCGTATCGACTTCCAGGAGCAAAAGAATCCAAGCCAGAATATCTGCGGCTTCTCCTTGCTCCGCGATGGCTTACCCCGCATGCGTCCCTTTGGTTATGTGGCGCTCCTGGAAGCGGCGCATGAAAGCGGCGTGACGAGGTTGGAGGTCGACTCGGGATGGCGCCCAATGCTTGGCTCGATCGCGCACCGCAACGGCTTGGGTATCGACGTAGTCGCAATTTCAGCCGGCGGACGCCACACCTGGCTGCAGCGCATCGGCCTTCGAGGCAAGACCCTCTTGCCGAGAGAAGACATCACGCCTGCCGAGAAGGCCGCGTACGACGAGCTTGTCCTTGCCGTCGCGCGTAGTCAGCGAATGCGAAAGCTGGTCGAACAACGTGCTCAGGAGCCGTCACTGCTGAAAGCCAGCCCAGCGGAGCGAAATCGAGCCATCGAAGAGGCAAAGACGAGCCGCGACGAGGCAGATGCTGAACAGAGCAAAGCACGAGAGAAATGGAGGGCGGCACTTCCCGGTTCGCAGCCACAACCCGTCAAGCTATTTCGAACGGCACTTCTGACGCATCGATTTGTGAAACAGCTTCTGGATCCCTGGTACATGGAACTGGATACAAAAGACAAGAACGCGCCGGTAGAAAATGAGCAAAATGATGACCTCTCCAAGCTGCACAGCACGCATCTACACGTGACGATCCTGAGGTGAAAAATGATCTTGGCAGCGCTCCTGTCCATGCAAACTCTTGCCGCGCTCCCTGTTGGCGCCGCTAAAGAGAACACGAAATCCGTAAATGAAACGTGGATCGAGCGGCCATGGGAAATCCGATACATCATTGACGTTCTCGACCGCATTGACCGCAAAGCGATGCGGGAGATTTCACTGCGCGAGCGGGCGCAAAAAGGAGGCGTGGAGCGATTTCAGTTATATGACAGCTTGGTCGCTCCCGAATCGAACATTACGCTTGGTCCTGAGTCCCTCCACCATGTCGTTGCACTTGAGTTTGACAGGAAGGGCAGATTGTTAACCAAGCATGATGCGAGTACCGTTCTTTATGCGCGAAGAAGTGTTACCGATACCATCAAGCTGACAGGTGAGGAAGTTCCCTACTTCGTCGCGGAATGGTTTCAAGGACTGCACGGGGCTGGTACTGAATTCGCACCTGCGGTCTGCGGTAGCTCAGACCGTGATCGATATCATGAAGACTGGGATCGCGATTACGATGATTATGGAAATTTTGGGTGTCGCGAATGGACCTATCAGCTGAATGAATCTACTGCCAAGTACATCGATGTGACGTCATATAGTAAGCACGGCGCCTCCATCGGGAGATTCACCGGCTGGGCGCGGTTCACTGATCCGCCGCGGCCCGTGATCGGCAAGCATCGCAAGCGCTGGTACTGCTTGTACGAATGCCCGGCAGGCGAACATCCCGGCCCGATCGCCAATATCAAGACTTGGACCAGGCGCCATGGTTTCCCAATGCCGCGTGGTCCGCACGAACAGCCGGAGTTCCCCGATAAGAACTATCCCGACGATCGGGAAGACTGAATGCGTCTCAGTGCGCCGGCCGCTGGACCAGGGCTGTCCCCACGCCGTGGCGCTTGCCCTCGCTGACGGCGGTGACGGTGCCGTCCGGATTGAAGACGATGGCATTGGCGGCGCCGATTTCGCCGGCGTCCGGATCCCACGAATAGCCGTAGGCTGCCAGCGCTTTGGCCTGGGCCGTGCCGGCGAAACCCTCCTCGATCTCGATCGTCGGGCCGTTGCGGCTGCTGATGCGCGGAGCGTTCACCGCCTGGTCCATCGGCAGGCCGAGGTCGACGTAGTTGAAGATCGTCTGCAGCACGGTGGTGATGATGCTGGCGCCGCCCGGGCTGCCCACCGTGAAGGCCGGCTTGCCGTTCTTGAAGGCGATGGTCGGCGCCATGCTGCTGCGCGGGCGCTTGCCGGATTCGATGACGTTCGGATGCGGGCCGCTGAAGTCGAAGTCGGTCAGCTCGTTGTTCAGGATGAAACCATAGCCCGGCACCATGATGCCGCTGCCGCCCCAGGATTCGATGGTGAAGGTGTAGGCGACGATGTTGCCGTCCTTGTCCGACACCGCCAGGTGCGTCGTGTGCGCGCTTTCCGGGCGCTGCGCAGTGGCCTGGGGCAGCAGCGGGTGGCTCGGGTCGGCCTGGAAGGCGAACGGGTCGCCGGCCGGCATGACGCCGAGCGCGCGATCGAGCGGAATCAGGGCGCGGCGCTGCGCGGCGTACTGCTTGTTCAGGAGGCCTTCGACCGGCACGTCCGCGTATTCGGGGTCGCCCAGGTAGGCATTGCGGTCGGCGAAAGCCAGGCGGGCGGCTTCGATGTACAGGTGCTCGGCGCGCTCGCGCGGCATCGACTTCAGGTCGTAGCCTTCGAGGATGTTGAGCGCTTCGAGTACGGTGACGCCGCCGCTGCTCGGCACCGGCATGCCGTAGATGTCGTAGCCGCGGTAGGTGGTGTGCACCGGCTGGCGGATGCGCGCTTCGTAGTTGGACAGGTCGGCCAGCGTCATCCCGCCGCCTGCCACCTTGACGCCCGGCGCGGTGGCCGGGTGGTTGACGGCGTCGACGATCGCCTTTGCCATCGGACCGGAATAGAAGGCCTTGTAGCCGCCCTTGGCGATGGCCTGATAGCTGCGCGCCAGGTCCGGATTGCGGATGATGCTGCCCACAGGCTTAGCCTTGCCGTCCTTCAGGTAAATCGCGGCGGTGGCGGGAAACTTGGAGAACTTGGACTCGTTGCCCTGGGTGAGGCGATGGAAGATCTCGGTGACCGGATAGCCCTTGTTCGCCACCTCGATGGCCGGGGCCAGCACCTGCTTGAAGCTCATCGTGCCGTAGCGTTGCAGTGCCTCGTTCCAACCGCGCACCGTGCCCGGCACGCCGACCGACATCCCGCTTTCGACCACCGTGTCGAAGTCCATCGCCTTGCCGTCCTGCTCGAAACTGTGCGCCGTGTCGGCCAGCGGCGCGGTTTCGCGGTGGTCGATGGTGATGACGCGGTTCTCCTTGGCCAGGTAGATCACCATGAAGCCGCCGCCGCCGATGCCGCAGCTGAACGGATCGGTCACGCCCAGGGTCGCCGCCGCCGCCACCGCCGCATCGACCGCATTGCCGCCCTGGTTCAGGATCTTGAGGGCGGACTCGGAAGCCTTTTCGCTGATCGTGGCCACGGCGCCGCCGGTGCCGGTGGCGACCGGGGATTTGGCGAGCGCCGGAGCGGCGCAAAGGAGGGCGAAAAGAAGGGCGGGGGTGAGGGCGGCTGGTGTCTTGAGCGTCATTGTTGTTGTCGAACGACCTGAAGGTGGATGGTTTGCGTCGGCAGCGGCCCTTCATCCCGTGTGGGCGAGGGCGGCGGGCCGGCGTCCAGCACCAAGCTTACACCGGACACGGCGGCAGGTGTGTAGCGTGGCGTGTCCGTGTTGAGGGTGAAGCTCTCGGCGCGGCCGTGGGCGCGCAGGATGAAGTGGTAATCGATATTGCCCTTGCGGACGCACATCACGTTGGGCGGGCAGCGGCTGTCGTTGATGCTTTCGAGGGTGACCTGCACGTCCGGTCCGAGGACGGCGGTGGCGCCTTTGTCGAGGGGATAGCGGGCTTCCTGCAGGGTGTCCTGGGCATGCACGATGGTGGTCGCCAGCAGACTGGCGCAGAGGATGAGATAACGCATGATACGCCTTCCGACTAAGTCATTCCCGCGAAGGATGCTAGCACTCAGTCGGCGTTGGCGACGCTCACGACGACGGAGCGGATCGAAGTGCGGCCGGATGGCGGCGGCGCGGGCGGGACCGGCTGGACGTGGCCGGCCAGGGCAATGCGCACGCCGGGCAGCGTGGTGCTGGCGAGGTATTGGCCCGCAACGGCCAGCGTGAACGGCTCGTCCTTGCCGCAGCCGCGCAGGGACACGCGATAGGCGATGCGGCCGGCCCAGATGCAGCGGGTGCCGGCCGGGCAGCGGGAATCCTCCACCTCGTCCAGCGTCAGCCGCACGGCGGGGGAAAGGGCGACCGGCTGATCGAGCGCGAGCGTGAAGGTGCCGGCCGCAACCGGTCCGCGGCAATCCAGGCTGGCGCAGCCGGCCAAAAAAAAGGCGGCGCTTGCCAGCACCGCCCCTTTTGCAGACCTGATCCGCGGATCAAACATACGCGGCCAGCGAACCCTTCATCTTCTTCAGGGCGGCCGATTCGATCTGGCGGATGCGTTCGGCCGACACGCCGAACTCCTCGGCCAGCGTGTGCAGCGTGGCGCCTGAACCGTCGTCGTTGGCCAGCCAGCGCGCCTCGATGATGCGGCGCGAGCGCGGGTCCAGCTTGGACAGGGCCTGCTCCAGGCCTTCCGACTGCAGGCGGGTCAGCTGCTCCGCTTCCAGCACCTTGGTCGGCTCTTCGCTGTCCGAGGACAGGTAGGCGATCGGGGAGAACTTGTCGTCCTCGTCGTCCGACGGCGCTTCCAGGGCGATGTCGCGGCCCGACATGCGGGTCTCCATCTCGATCACTTCCTCGCGCTTCACGTCGAGCATCTTGGCCATCTCGTCGATCTGCTTGGGCGACATGGCGTCCAGTCCGGTCTTGTGGCTGCGCAGGTTGAAGAACAGCTTGCGCTGGGCCTTGGTCGTGGCGACCTTCACCAGGCGCCAGTTCTTCAGGATGTATTCGTGGATCTCGGCCTTGATCCAGTGCATGGCGTAGGAGACCAGACGCACGCCCTGGTTCGGGTCGAAGCGCTTGACCGCCTTCATCAGGCCGATATTGCCTTCCTGGATCAGGTCGGCGTGGGGCAGGCCGTAGCCCAGATAACCGCGCGCGATCGACACCACCAGGCGCAGGTGGGACATCACCAGCTGCTGGGCGGCGTTCAGGTCGTTCTTTTCGTGCAGGCTCCTGGCGAGCGAGACCTCTTCCTCGTGCGTCAGCATCGGCAGGCGGTTGACGGCCGAGATGTAGGCATCGATGTTGCCCAAGTTACCGGAAAAACCCAAGCCCAGTGCACGAGATCCCACCGGAACCAGTGCGTTTTGTGCGGACATAGTCATGTGTTTCCCTTTAAAAGTGTTCTGCTGGAGCCTATCCTCAACCATATATTAGCACTCTTCACCGGCGAGTGCTAATGACCTGCGTTAATCGCATTGATAGGTAGAGTTAATTGCATTGTGGAAATTGATAGCGGCGCCTGTCTTGAAAACCATGCTAGGCCGGTTGCCATTCCGCTCTCTGTGCGATGGCTAACACGCTATCGTCTCAGGATCACTATAGGGAGCGATCCTGAGGCAATGCTTAAGCGCTTTATTGCAGGCGCGACAAGTGGCGCTGCACGGACAGTACGGCGCCCATGAGGCCGAGGGCGGCGGAGAGGGCCAGCAGCAGGGCGATGCCGAGCGGCGGCAGGGGCGCCAGCTGGAATTCGGAGGCGTACAGCCGGGCGAATTCGGCGATGGCGGTGTTGAGCGGGTGCAGGGCCAGGGCCACCGCGCCCAGGGCCGCCGCGCCGGCGGTCAGGCCGAGCAGGGCGCCCGTGTAGTAGAACGGGCGGTGGATGAAGTTGTCGGTCGCGCCCAGCAGCTTGGAGACGGCGATCTCGTCGCGCTGGGTCAGCACCTGCAGGCGGATGGTATTGAACACCACGGCCACCACCACCATGCCCAGGGTCAGGGCCAGCAGCAGGAGGACCAGGCGCAGCACCCCGAGCAGGGCCGCCAGGCGCTTGACCCAGGCCGAGTCGACCTGCACCGTCTCCACGTTGGGCAGGGCGCGCAGGCTGGCGGCGATGGTGTCGATGTCCTGGGCGTCGCGCGCGTCCTTGAAGCCTTCCAGGCGGATCGTGAAGCTGTCCGGCAGCGGATTTTCGCCCAGGGTCTCGAGCACGTCGGACAGGCCGCTCTGGCTCTTGAGCGATGCCAGGGCCTGTTCGCGCGGCACGAAGGCGATCCTGGCGCGGTGCGCGCCCACGGCGTCGCGCACGCGGGTCGCGATGGCGCGCGCGTCCTCGCGCGTGGCGGTGGGCGTCATGAAGACGCTAATCTCGGGGTCGACCGAGAGCTGCTCCGACATCGGGCGCACGTTCTCCAGCACCGTCAGGCCGGCGAAGGGCAGGGCCAGGGCGATGGCGACCACGATCACGTTGAACAGGAAGCTGCCCGGCGTGCGGGCCAGGGTGGAGAGCGCCGCGCCGATGGCGAAGCGGTGCTGCCGCAGCCAGCGGTTCATTGCGCACCTCCCTGCACCTGGCCGTGATCGAGATGGATCACGCGGGCCGCGCTGTCGAGCACCTCTTCGTCGTGGGTGGAGATGACGCAGGTGACGCCGGCGGCGTGGAAGGCGCGCAGCGCGTCCAGCACGCGGTTGGCGGCCGCGCGGTCCAGGTTCGCGGTTGGCTCGTCGGCCAGGATGATCTGGGGCCGGTTGACGATGGCGCGCGCGATCGACACGCGCTGCTGCTCGCCGCCGGACAGCTCCTGCGGGAAGGCCTTGGCGCGGTCCAGCAGGCCGACCTTGTCGAGGGCGGCGCGGGCGCGCTGCTCGGCCTCGGCGCGGGCGGCGCCGGTGACGATCAGGGGCAGCATGGTGTTTTGCAGGATGGAGCGGTCGTTGAGCAGTTTCTGCTGCTGGAAGATGAGGCCCAGGTTCCGGCGCAGGAAGGGGATGCCGGGCGCCTTGATCTTGCCGATGTCCTGGCCGTTGACGCTGACCGTGCCCGAGGTCGGGCGCTCGATCGCGGCCACCATCTTCAGCAGGGTCGATTTGCCGGCGCCGGAAGGACCGGCCAGGTACACCAGCTCGCCCTTGGCGATCGTCAGGGTCACGTTGCGCAGGGCGGTGGCGTCGGGAGAATACTGTTTGGAGACGGACTGGAATTCGATCATCAGGTTTATCCGAGCAGCGCTTCGACAAATTCTTCGGCGTTGAAGGGCTGGAGGTCTTCCAGCTTCTCGCCCACGCCGATGAAGTAGACCGGCACCGGGCGCGTGCGGGCGATCGCGGCCAGCACGCCGCCCTTGGCCGTGCCGTCGAGCTTGGTCACCACCAGGCCGGTCAGCTGCAGCGCCTCGTCGAAGGCTTTCACCTGCGCCAGCGCGTTCTGGCCGGTGTTGCCGTCGATGACCAGCAGGACCTCGTGCGGTGCGCCTTCCATGCCCTTGGCGATGACGCGCTTGATCTTCTTGAGCTCCTCCATCAGGTGGAGCTGGGTCGGCAGGCGGCCGGCCGTGTCGACCATCACCACGTCCACCCCGCGCGCCTTGCCCGATTGGACCGCGTCGTAGGCGACGGCGGCCGGGTCGCCCGACTCCTGCGAGATGACGGTGACGTTGTTGCGCTGCCCCCAGATCATCAGCTGCTCGCGCGCGGCGGCGCGGAAGGTGTCGCCGGCGGCCAGCAGGACCGACTGTTCATAGGTCTGCATGTGCTTGGCGAGCTTGCCGATGGTGGTCGTCTTGCCGGCGCCGTTCACGCCGGCGATCATCATCACCAGGGGCTCGTGGCGGCCCAGTTCCAGCGGCTTTTGCAGGGGCTGGAGCAGATCGATCATCAGGGTCTTGAGCGCTTGCTTGACCTGGGCGGCGTCGAGCAGCTTGTCTTCCTTGACCTTCTTGCGCAGGGCGGTGAGGAGGTGGTCGGTGGCGTCCACGCCGGCGTCGGACATCAGCAGGGCCGATTCGAGTTCCTCGTACAGGTCCTCGTCGATCTTGGCGCCGACGAACAGCAGCGACAGGTTGGTCGAGGTCTTGGACAGGCCGGCCTTGAGGCGCGCCATCCAGGACTTCTTGCGCTCCGCTTCGGGCAGCGGGGCGGGCGCCGGACCTTCCGGCATGGCCGACTGGACGGCGGCCGCCGCCGGCGCCGCAGTGGGCGCTTGCGTCGGAACCGGTGTTGGCGCGGGCGTAGCTGCTGCCGTTGGGGCAGGTGTCGGCGCGGACGTCGGCATG